>JAITDF010000090.1 GCA_031282705.1 Opitutaceae bacterium
GCGAGCACCACGAGGCAAACGACGGCGGTCTCGGCGTGACCGCCCTACCAAAATCTGCCGACTGCGTAACAGCAGTTAGAAAAATCCCCGTGCCCTTTGCAAGGGCGGATTCCCCGCGCCGGGAGTTTTTCGTGACTAATTCCAACTTGCAACCGATGATGCCGCGCATGACCACAGCCGCCGCCGGCACCGCTCCCGCCAGCCTGAAATTGAAACCCAATGCAAAAGCCCGCGTGCTCGCCGGGCACCCTTGGGTGTTCGCCAACGAAGTCGAGGCGCTCCTGCCGTCGGCGCACGACGGCGAAGTGGTGGAATGCCGCGACCGCGCGGGGCGCTCGCTCGGCAGCGGCATCTACAACAGCCGCTCGCAAATCTGCTGGCGCCGCCTTGCCCGCGGGCACGTGGCGCTCGACGAGGCGTGGTTGCGCGCCGCCATCGTGCGCGCGGTGGCGCGGCGGGACGCGGCGGGGCCGGCGGCGGCGGACGGGGCGGCGGGGCAGGCAGGGTCGTTGGCGGCGGGCGGGGCGGGGCTGGCGGATGCAGCGAATGCAGCGGATGCGGCACCCGCGCCCGCCGCCGCCGCGCCTGATGAAAAAGGTGCGGGAAATGCCCCATGCGCCGCCGCCGGCGGAGCCGTCGCCACCGCCACCGCCCATGCCGCCGCTGCCGCTGCTGCCGCCACCACCACCTCTGTCGCCGCCGAAGCCACTGTCGCCGCCGAAGCCGCCGCCGCATCCTCCGCCGCCGCCGGCACCGGTGGCACCGCCGCCGCCGCCGACATCACCGCCCGCCGCCTCATCTGGTCGGAATCCGACGACCTGCCCGGCGTGGTGGCGGACCAGTTTGGCGACACCCTCGTCGTGCAAATCCAGACCCTCGCGATGGAAAAACGCCGCCACCTCCTCGCGCGCCTGCTCGCCGAAATCGTCTCCCCGCGCGAAATCATTTTCCGCAACGACGCCGCCATCCGCCGCCTCGAAGGGCTCGGCCTGGAAACCGGCACCCTTTCCGGGAAACCCTGGGAGCCGCGCTGGCTGCGCATCGACGGCATCGACTACCTGCTCGATTTGCAAGGCGGGCAGAAGACCGGTTTTTACCTCGACCAGCGCGGGCAGCACCGGCGCGTCGCCCGCCACGCGCGCGGGCGGCGCGTGCTCGACGCGTTTTGCAACCAGGGCCCCTTCGCGCTGCACTGCGCCCGCGCCGGCGCCGCCGCCGTGCTCGGCCTCGACCGCGACGCCGCCGCCATCGCCCAGGCCCGCCGCAATGCCGCGCGCAACGGCCTGCGCGCCGAATTCGCCGCCGCCAACGTGTTCGATTTTTTCAACGAACCCGCGCGCCGCGCCGGCGCCTGGGATTTGATCATCCTCGATCCGCCGCCCTTCGCAAAATCGAAAAGCGCGCTCGCCGGCGCCCTCCGCGGCTACAAGGAAATCAATCTCCGCGCCATGCGGCAGCTCGCGCCCGGCGGCATTCTGGCGACCTACACCTGCTCGCACCACATGCAGGACGCCGGGCTGCGCGAGGTGCTCGCCGGGGCCGCCGCCGACGCGCGCCGGCGCGTGCGCGTGCTGGAGTTCTGCCACCAGCCCGCCGACCACCCGGTGCTGGTCACGATGCCGGAAAGCGAATACCTGCGCGGCTATATCCTGCTCGTGGAGTGAGCGGAGCGGGGCGGCGGGCCGGGGGCGGCCAGCCCTTCCCATCGGTGAAAACGATGGCGGGTGCTTCAGCGCACCATCAATTCCAGCGGGAGGCGGGCGTAGATGCCTTTGGGGTCGTTGAACTGGTTGAGGTCCGAGAGCGCGGCCTTCAGGCGGGCGAACGTCTGGTCGAGGGCGCCGCCGGTGGTCGCGGCCCGGGCGCCGGCGGCGGGCGAGATGTCCTGGAGCCATTCGGCCAGCACCTCGGCAAATTCCTTTTTGCGCGGGTATTCGATCACCGTGTAACCGGGCTTGAGCCCGGCTTTCCCGGCGGCGTGGGCGATGGCGTCGTCGAGGCCGCCGATTTCATCGACCAGCCCGAGGCGGAGCGCCTCCGCGCCCGACCAGACGCGGCCCTGGGCGATTTCGTGCACGCGCTCGCGGGCGATGCCGCGCGCATCGGCGACCTTGCCGACAAACTCGTCGTAAATCCAGTCCACCATGCGCTGGGCGACGGCCAGCTCCTCCACGGTCTTCGGGCGCGTGATGGTGATGGCGTCGGCGAATTTGCCGGTTTTCACGCTGTCGTAGGTGACGCCGAGGTTGTTGGAAAGTTTTTGGATGTCGAACTGCACGCCGAACACGCCGATGGAGCCGGTGATGGTGCCCGGCCCGGCGAAGATGCGGTCGCCGTAGGCGGAAATCCAATAGCCGCCGGACGCGGCGTAGGCGCCCATCGAGACGATGACGGGCTTGGCGCGGGCGGCGACGCGCAGCTCGCGCTGGATGTGCTCGGAGGCGGACGCGGAGCCGCCGGGGCTGTTGACGCGGAGCACGATGGCGGCGACGTCGTCGTCCTGGCGGAGGCGGCGGATTTCGCGCGCGAAACGTTCGCCGCCGATTTCATTGGGCGCGCCCTGTCCGTCCACGATGACGCCCTCGGCATACACCACCGCCACGCAATCCCCGCCGCGCCCGCCGCTCCCGGCGGTGCCGGCGCCGGTCTTGGGCGGCGCGGGCGGCGGGCCGGCGGAGGCGGGCACGGTGGTGGCGTAGTCGGTGAGCGCGATTTGCAGGAACGGCTCGTTTTCGCCGGCGGCGCGGCCGGTGCGGACCTTCATTTCGTCGATGATTTCGTCGCGGTAGGCGATGCGCGTGACGAGCCCGGCGTCGAGCGCGGACTCGGGGCGGATGAGGCCCTCGGCGTCCACGATTTTCTGCACGCCGTCCGGAGTGAGGCCGCGCGCGGCGGCGATGCCGGCGCGCAGTTCGCCCCAGATGTCGTCGAGCAGTTTCTGCATCTGCTCGCGGCTCTCCGGGCTCATGCCGGTGCGCGTGAACGGCTCGATGGCGGACTTGTATTTGCCAACGCGCGTGACCTGCACGCCGACGCCGAATTTTTCCAGCGCGCCGGCAAAGAAGGCCGGCTCGGAGGCGAGGCCTGGCATGAGCAGTTCGCCGTAGGGGTCGAGCACGATTTCGTCGGCCAGCGAGGCGAGATACATCTCGCGCACGGACGCGGAGCCGAGGCAGGCGATGACGGGTTTCCCGGCGGCCTTCACGGCTTGCAGCGCCTCGCGGAGTTCCTTCAACGCGGCATAGCCGGTGCCGAGGCCGCCGGGCGTGAAGCGGCCGTGGAGAAACACGCCGGCGATGCGGCGGTCGTCCGCGGCGGCGCGCAGCGCGCGGGTGGCTTCGCGGAGCTGGAGGACCTGCGGGGAGCCGCCCCCGCCCGCGAGCGCGCCGACGACGATGTTCCGGTCGAGGTGCGGCGGTGCGTCGGTGATGTTGACCGACATGTCGAGCACGAGGTAGGAGCCTTTTTCGACCGCGATTTTTTTCTTCCCGCCGCCGCCCAGCGAGGCGACGGCCACGATGAGCAGGAAGGAGCAAAACATCGCCCCGAGTGAAAAGATGGCGAGCGCGACCAGCGAGCCGAGCAGCGAGGTGAAGAAGTTTTTCATGCCGCGGGAAACTTAACCGCGAGCGCGCCGCCAGCCAGTCAAAAAAGAGGGGGTGCGGCGCGGTGGTGCGGCGGTGCGGTCATGTCCCGCAGGCTGGCGGACGGCCGTTTCGCCCGGAACCAAACCCGCCCCGGACCAAAGGCCCGCAAACAGGCCGGCCCCGGAAACAAGCCTGCAACCAGTCATGAGCCTTGAAGCAGACTTGGAAGTCTGCGGTACGTCAGCAGGCGCTACGACAGGCTGACGGCGCGGCGGCGTGCCGTAGCGCAAGGTTTCCAAACCTGCTTCCGGGCCGAAGGCCCGGACGGAGATCCCGCAAATGGATGCCTGTGAGCGGAGACCCGCCGGCCACCCTGGCGCGCGAGCATTCGGAGCAAACTTGGAAGTCTGCGGAGGGACGGCGGCGTTGGTTTGCTCCGTAGGGGCACCCGGAGGAATGCAGCGCTTCAGCCCCGGAGGGGTGTTGGGCACCGCCGCCGCCGTCCTTCCGCAAGGTTTGGAAGTCTGCGGTACGACAACGCCGCGTAACATCAGTGAGTTCATGTTGTTTTTTGATTTTTCAAAACGCCCTTAAATCAAAAATGCCCCAAATGTGCCGGTCGCATGGGTGATGAACGGCGTCCCGGACATCCGGCGGCGGAAGTTTTTCACCGGACGGCCGGTGGCGGGAATCTTTCAGGTGGCGCGCCCCGGCTGGCCGGTTTTGGGCTGGACCGGCGGGGCGGTGGTCGGGGCTTCGAGACGGGTTTTTTCCGTGCGCTCGATCTGGGTGATCTTGCCGTCGTGCACAATGATTTGCACGACGCCGAAACGGAGCCCATCGACCTTTGATTTCACAATTTCAAGCCACTCGGGAACACCCGGTGTTGATTCAAATACATTGGTAGTCAGTGACATAATATCCTTACTAATTAAGTTTGGATATAAAGCATATGTCTTTGGTAGTGATTAATGCAATCTTTCTTTGCCAAAAAAATCCCAAAGCGGATCATGGTATTTTTTCGATGGTGCGGGACTCGTTCGGGCGGAGCGTGATTCCGGTAGCGGTTTCGCCGTGGCGGAGGGTGGTGGTGATGCCGGCGGGGGTGGGGTTGCGGAGGGTGGCGGAGGCGAGTTTTCCGGAGCGCCAGACGAGGTCCACTTCGAGGCCGCCGCGGGCGCGGAGGCCGCGCACGCCGCCGTTTTGCCACGCGGCGGGGAGCGCGGGGAGGAGGTGCACCCCGCCGTTGTGCGACTGGAGGAGCATTTCGGCGATGCCGGCGGTGAAGCCGAAGTTGCCGTCAATCTGGAAGGGCGGGTGCGCGTCGAGGAGGTTGGGATAGACGCCGCCGCCCCGGTTCATGTTCATGCCGGCGCGCACGGGGACGGGGCGGAGGAGCTGGCGGGCGAGGAGCCAGGCGCGGTCGCCATCGAGCAGGCGCGCCCAGAAGTTGATTTTCCAGGCGAGCGACCAGCCGGTGCCTTCGTCGCCGCGCAGTTCGAGGGCGCGGCGGGCGGCGGCGAAAAACTCCGGCGCGGCGGGCGTGATGCGGCGTCCGGGGTGGAGCGCGAAGAGGTGCGAGGCGTGGCGGTGGTGGACGTCGGCCTCGGCGAAGTCCTCGAACCATTCCTGGAGCTGCCCGCGCGCGCCGATTTTGAGGGGGAAGAGGCGTTCGCGGGCGGCGGTGATTTGGCGGACAAGGGCGGCGTCGGCGGGGGAAAAGGCTGAAGACTGAGGGCCGGGGGCCGGGATGGCGGCGGTGGCGGCGCCGGCGGCGGAGGAGGGTGAAAGCGGGGGGGCGCCGCTTCCACTTTGGGCGGCGCCGACGGCGGCGAGGATGCGGGCGGCTTGCTCGCAGTCGGCGAAGAGTTCCCAGATGATGGACA
>JAITDF010000213.1 GCA_031282705.1 Opitutaceae bacterium
GGGGGGGTAAGTTCATTATTTAAAGCAAATTGTGAAGATTATCCAAGGGCTTTGTGGAGAAATTAACAGTTCCTCGCTATTTTGAGTGGGTGGCGGGGAGGAGGAGCCGGGCGGCGTGAAAGTAAAGCATCGTGATCAGATTGCCCACCGAGCGGTAGCCCCGCGCCTTGCGTTTCACCGCGCTGAACACGCTGTTGAGCCCCTCCATGAACGCGGTGGTGATGCGCCCCTCCCAGTGCCCCAGTATCCCCTCCAAGTGCCGCTCGATCATACCGCCGGCCATCCGCGCGAGAGCATGGTGCTTGCACTTGGAGTTCATAGGCATGGGAAACAGATGTTTGTTGTAGTTGGAGGAGGACGGGCCAAAGGCATTGGTCTCTGGCTCGTCCGGTTGACGGGCGCACTTTTAGTCGCGGTACGCGGCGGAAGGCCAGTTCGCCGATGTATTACAGTAAGATTTTTTGATTTCCCCGGACTTTTTGGTCAGGCTCTTGTAATTGACCTGTCCCTTATTATCCGTTGGCAGGGATGCCTGCGCCACGGGCGCTGCGGGTGCCGGTCATTCCGGTTCGGTGAAGGTTTCGCGGGCGCCGGGCTCGTCGTCGCGGGGGCGGGCGGGACGGGGGTTGCGGGGGCGGGCGTCGCGCGAACTGTAATAGGCGTAGTTGCCGGTGTAGTAGCCGTAGTCGTCACCCGCGTTCCCGGGGACGCGGTTGAGCACGATGCCGAGGATTTCCTTGCGCAGGCCGGTGATGATTTGCTGCGCGCGGACGACCATGCTTTGCGGGTTGCGGCGGTATTGCACGAGGAGGAGCACGTCGTCCGCCAGGCTCGTGATGACGGCGGCGTCGCTCACGCCGATGATCGGCGGGGCGTCGAACACGATGCGGTCGTATTTTTCCGCGAGTCCGGCGAGCAGCGTCTTCAGGCGCCCGGCGTAAAGCAGGCTGAGCGTGAAGCCGCCGATGGCGCCGGCGGGGATGAGGTCGAGGTTGGGCGCGATGGCGCGGCGCGTGGCGTCGTCGGGCGAGGCCCTGCCTTGCAGCAGGTCGGCGAGGCCGGGCTCCTTCGCGGCGCCGGCGAGCCGGTGCTGCGTGGGGCGGCGGAGGTCGGAGTCGATGAGGAGCACGCGGGCGCCGGCCTCGCCCATCGCGCGGGCGAGGCGGAGGAGGGTGGTGGATTTGCCTTCGCCGGGGCCGGCGGAGAGCATGACCAGCGTGCGGCCGGGCGCGGAGGCCGGGCGCGCGAGCGCGATGTTGGTCTGCAACACGCGGAAGGGTTCCGCGTCGGCGGGGTCGCCGCTGTCCTCGTTGGGCCGCCGCGCGGTGGCGGAGGCGGGGATGACGCCGAGCACGGGGCGCTGGAGGCGGCGTTCGACGTCGGCGACGCCGCGGAAGCTGGCGTCGAAAAACTCGATGAGCACGGCGGCGCCGACCCCCAGCACGGCGCCGAAGAGAAACGCGAGGGCGAGGTTGAGCGGCCAGCTCGGGCGCGCGGCGCGGCGGGCGGGTTCGGCGGTGTTGAGGATTTCGATGGTGCGCTTGGGCGCCTGGTAGTCGATTTCGCGCTGGCGGAGGACGAGTTTGACGGTGGAGAGCAGGCGGGTCTCGTCGTCGAGTTTGCGCACGGCTTCGTCGAACGGGCGCATGCGGCCGGACGAGGAGGTGATCTGCCGGGCGCGGGCTTCCTCAAGTTGTTTTTCGAGTTCGGCGACGCGGGCCTCGGCTTCCTTGCAGGAGATTTCGAGCCCGCTTTCGTAGCCGCGGAGCCGGGCGTCGAGCTGTTCGCGGATTTTTTCGCGGCTGCCTGTCGCGGTGATGAGCTCCGGGTGCGCCTCGCCGAGCCGGGAGCGGAGGCGCGCGACGTTCTGGTCGGCGACGAGGAAGGCTTGGAGGAGGTTCTGGATGCTGGTGTCGGTGATGAGTTCGGAGTTGACGAGGTTGAGGCGCCCGGCCTCGGGGATTTTTTTGAAATTCTCATAGCGGGTGCGGCGTCCTATGGCGTCAACCTTGAGCGCGATGAGCGTGTTCTGCATCTGGCGCAGCGTCTCGATCTCGATGTCGCCGCCCTGCGGGGTGACGAGGTTCACGCCGGAGATGTTGAGTTCGGCGCGGAGTTTTTCGACGAGGTCGCGTTGCGCGGCGACGGCGCGTTCCTGGGCGGCGAGTTCCTTGCGGAGTTGTTCGAGGCCGGCGCGCTGCTCGGCGGTGGCGAAGGCGATGCGGTCCTCGGAGTAGGCGCGGGCGATTTCGTTGGCGATGGCGGCGGCGAGCGCGGCGTCCCGCGAGAAGACGTTCACTTCGAGGAGCGAGGTGTTGCGCGGCATTTCGACGCGGAGCATTTTTTTGGTGAGATACTCGTAGGTGACGTCGGCGGGATACGGCGCGGGCGCGCCGAGGAGCGCGGCGATTTTCCGGTTCAGGCCGAGGTTTTCGATGACCGGGTTGAGGATTTTCGGCGACTGGATGACCTTGAACTGGTCTTGCAGGAAGTAGGGGTCGTAGTAATTGCCGGCCTGGTTTTCAAAGACCACCTTGCCCTCGGGTTTTTCGACGCGGATGTTGATGGTCGAGAGATACCATTTCGGCAGCAGCGCGGTGACAGCCGCCGCGCTGCCGGCCACGAGCGCCATGACCAGGAGGATGAGAAATCTTCTTTGGCGGAGGATTTGGAAAAATTCGGGCAGGGCGGCGGTTTCGGGACTGGAATCGGATCGGGACATGGGTCGCGGCGGAGGGCCGGGCGGCTTGCGGTGCAAACGCGCGGCAGGTTGGTTTGTTTACAGGGAACC
>JAITDF010000247.1 GCA_031282705.1 Opitutaceae bacterium
CAGGCCCAAACCGCACCGGCCCCCGCACCGGCCAAGGCCAGGGCCGAAAAGAAAGAAAAGGCCGCCCCAAAGGTGGACCTCAACACCGCCACGAAAGAGCAGCTCGCCGGGCTTCCGGGCCTCGACACGGCCACCGCCGACCGGATCATCGCGGCGCGCCCGTTCGCCAACAAAACCCAGCTCAAGAGCAAAAAGCTCGTCAGCGAGGCGACCTATGAGGCGGTCAAGGACCTGGTCGTCGCCCGGAAAGCCGGCGCGGCCAACGCGTCCAAAAAGGAAAAGAAGAAGTCCAAGGCCGAATAGTCCCGGACATTTCTTCCCCCAGACCAAGAGCCGCCGCCCTTGGACGCTGCGGACGCCCTTGCACCCGTGGCCGCTGCGGCGGTCGCGGCACCCGTGGCGGTCGTTCTGCGTGACGTGACGTCAGTCGGCGGCTGATGCCATGTGGGAGACCTTCCGGCTTTGCGGGCGGCTGCGGTTTTGGGAAAATGGGAGGTATGGGAGATATGCGAGGTATGGGGGGCTTTGTTTTTGTTTCTTTACAACGCATCATCGAATCCTGATACGTTGATTCACAAGATTTCATCCATGACTCCCGACCCGTCCATTTCCGCTCTTTTTGCCCAGGGCCGGCCCCTGCGCTCGCTGGAATTTTTCCCGCCGAAGGACGACGCGGGCGTCGCCGGGCTGCGCGAGACCGCCGCCGCGCTGCGGCGCATCAGGCCGGACTTCGTGTCGGTCACCTACGGGGCGGGCGGCGGCGCGCGCGAACGCACGGCGCGGGTCGCGGCGTTGTTGCGCGAGGAACCCGGGTTCACCGTGATGCCGCACCTGACCTGCGTCGGGCATTCGCGCGCGGAACTGGAGGCCCTGGCCGACGGCTTCCACGCCGCCGGCTTCCGCAACATCATGGCGCTGCGCGGAGACCCGCCGCGCGGCGCGACGGAGTTCAAGCCCGCGCCCGACGGCTTGCGCCACGCCAACGAACTGGTGGCGCTGCTCAAGGCGCGCCACCCGGACTTCTGCCTCGGCGTCGGCGGCTATCCCGAGCGCCATCCGGAGGCGCCGTCGATGGAGGCGGACCTGGACAACCTGAAACGCAAGGTGGACGCGGGCGCGGCGTTCGTGACCACGCAGTTGTTTTTCGACAACAACGCCTATTACCGCTTCACGGACCGCTGCCGCGCGCGCGGCATCCTCGTGCCCGTGGTGCCGGGCATCATGCCCGTGCTCTCGCTCAACCAGACGCAACGCTTCACGCAGATGTGCGGCGCCGCGCTGCCGGCGGTGCTGACGAGACGCCTGGAGGCCGCGGGCGACGACGCCGGCACGGCGGAGGCGGTGGGCATCGACTGGGCGCTGGCGCAAATCCGCGACCTGCTGGCCAACGGCGCGCCGGGCTACCATGTGTATATATTAAACCGCGCCCGCTCCGCCCTCGCCCTCGCGGCCGGCCTGGCGGCGTGACGCGAGCGCCGGAAAGCCAAAAAGGGCGTGAGCGCGGCGCCCGCCCCCTCGTCTCCACCGCGCGCGGCGCCCGCCCTGTCAACTCAACCGCGCGTCCAACTCAACCGCGCGCCCGCCCCGCCCTCTCAACTCCACCGCGCGCCCGGCCCCGCCGCGCGGTTCAGCCCGTCATCTCCACCGCGCCGTTTGCCCGCGGCTCGCCGCCCAGCGCATCGGCCAGCGGGCCCTCGCAAGGCACGCGCACGAGCAGCACACCGTGGCGGCGCGCCGCCTCGCGCCAGAGCGAGAAATGCCGCGCGTAGGCGTCGCGATAGCGCGCGGCCAGCGCGTCGTCGATGCGCTGGCGCCGCATCGCGCCCGTCTCGCAATCCGCCAGCTCCACGTTGCCCCGCCCGGGGGCCGCGGCCTCGGATTCCAGCGCGGGGGCGAACACCAGCGCCAGCCCCCCGCCCGAGGCCATGCCCGCAAGCAGCGGAGCCGGATCGCCCGGAAACAGCAGGTCCGACACGAGCACCTTCAGCGCGCCCGCGCGCCACGGCAGCGGGCCGGGCATGCCCGCCGCGTCACGGGCGGCGGCGGCGGCATTCCCGCCCTCCGCGGAAAAACGCCCGGGGCGCCCGGCGCGGGCGGATTCCACCGGCACGGGCCGTATCAACCGGCCGGATACGGCGTGCACGCGCGCCGGCGCGCCGGCGCGGTCGGCGCACGCCACGCAAAACGCCGTCAGCGCATCGAGCCGCGCCGCCTTTTCCGCCGTGAAAGTCATCGAGCCCGACACGTCGGCCATCACGTCCACCAGCGGCGACACCTCCGCGCGGTAGAGCTTCATCGTGAGCTGCCCGGTGCGCGCGTAGGCCGCCCAATGGATGTGGCGCGGGTCGTCGCCCGGTATGTAGTCGCGGTGGTCCTGGAAATCAATCGAGCTGCCCGCGCCGGCGCCCTGCCACGCGCCCTGCCGCCCGCGCCACGCCCGCCCGCCGAAGGGCAGGCGGTAGCGCGCCGCCGCGAGCGCGCCCTCGCGCATCGCGGCCAGCCCCGCGTTTTTCGGCGCGGCGTCCGCGGGCAGGGCGCCGGCGGCAGGCGACGCTGCGGCGGCGGGCGAAGCGGCATCCGCGGGCGAAGCGGCGGCGGCATGTGAGCCGGCGTCCGCGGGCGGGCCGGCATCCCCCGGCAGATCGGCGGCGGCATCGCTCATTTACGGTCAGCCTCCTCCCCCGCAACCTCCCCCGCCGCCGCCGCGTCCCCCGCCCCGCCGCGCCCGGCAAAGGCGCGCACGCGCCGCCAGTAGGGCCGGGTTTTCCACCAGTAGAGCAGCGCCAGCACGCCCATCATCAACGACTGCCGCATGACCATCGACGCGTTGAAGTCCGCCGCGCGGTCCAGCAGCTTCACATCCATCCAGAAACTGCACACCGGCAGCACCGAGCAGACCATGCGGCCCACGTATTTTATCCACATCATGATTTCGTTGAACTCGTAGATGCTGATGACCATCACGGACAGCACCCCGCCGATCGCCTGCATCCCGAGAAAAAACAGCCACCCGAGCCGCTTCAGCCGGGGAAAGAAGGCCAGCAGCACCATCGGGCCAACCAGCGCCGGCCACATCTGCGCGACCAGCCACACGAACCCGAAAGTGCGCGTCCCCAGTTTGGACTGGAAAAACACAGGCATCATCGCGCCTGCCAGCACGATGCCGGCCGCCGCGAACACCGCCGCGCTCTGCCACCCCGGCAGGAGCGCCCGCCCCGCCGCCGCGCGCCAGCCGCCTCCGCCGGCGCCGCAAAGCCGCCGCGCCTGCACCGCCATCGGCTCGCCGCGCATCATCATTTCCAGGCCGCACATCAGCAGCATCGCCACCAGCGCGAACACGAACTGCCCCAGCGCCGCGTCCGCGCCCTTGAACCACGCCAGCAACGGCACCGGGACGAACCCCGGCAGGCTGATGAGGCGCGTGGAGACCGCGTGGTTTTCCGACGGCGGCGCGATCTGCCGCACCGCCTGGATCAGGCAGAACGCCAGCACCAGCGCCGCGTCGAAAACCACCAGCGCCCACACGAGCCAGTCGTCGCCGCCGCCGCTGCCGCCGCCGCCGGTCATCCGGTAAAACCAGCTCCTCCGGCCGGGAATGTTCATCGCGGCAAAAAACCCCACGCCCGCCATTTGCAGCACCACCAGAAAACCAATCGCGACCACCACGCGCAAAAACGTGGACAGCGCCGACAGCCACAGCGTCGCCGCCGTCAGCACGCCGCACGCGCCATACAGGCACGCGGCCGCCAGCAGGTCGTCAAGCAGATCGACCGACCCGAAAAAATACCGCACCACGCCGTAGGGCAGCAGCGCCGTCGCGAGCAGCGCGGCCTGCGCCATGAGCGACGACCACTTGCCCAGCACCACGCGCCACGACGACAGGCGCGTGAGCAGCAGCAGGTCGATGTTGCGCCCGGCGATTTCGCCGCGCAGCCCGGCCAGGCCGCGCAGCGGCGTGAGCACGGCAAACGTGCCGCCGAGCACGCCCCAGAAGAAGGCGTTGACGGCGCCCAGCGCCGCGCCCGGCGCGCCCAGCTCGGCGACAAACGCGCCGATCAGCATGAGCACCATCACAAATTGAAACCCGATGAGCGCGCCCACAAACGCCCGCGTGCGCAGCCCCTGGCGCAGCTCCTTGACCAGCATCGGCGGCAGCCATGCGGGAAAGTCAAAGCGCGGCGCGGGCGCGGCGGGAGCGTCCGGCGGGGCCGGCGGGGCGGAGGGCGCGGCGGGCGAAGTAGGGCAAGCGTCCGGGGAAGTAGGGCAAGCGTCCCGCTTGCCTGATTGGGAAGTAGGGCAAGCGTCCCGCTTGCCTGATCGTGATGTAGGGCGAGCGTCCCGCTTGCCTGCCGGGAGCAGGATGCTCCCGCCGCTTCGGAGCGGCGCGCCTTGCGCGCCGCCAGGCAAGCATCCCGCTCGCCCTGCTTTTTTCAAACAAATCATCCCCCTCTCTCCGCTTTTATATTTCGCATCCTTTCGCCTCTTTTCGTCTCTCTTTTGGCATCCTTTCGCGTCCTTTCGCGGTTGAAAACTGAATTTTAAAAAATCCCTTGTATAATTAATGTCCTGAAACCCTGAACCCCCCGCCGGCGCGCGGGAACCATGCCATGTCAAAATCCATCATTCGTTCCGCATCGGGCAAGAGCTTCTTGATCCCGTTTCTTCTGGTCTCGCTGCTGTATCTCTTGTGGGGCTGCGCGCACGGCCTGCTGGATGTCC
>JAITDF010000322.1 GCA_031282705.1 Opitutaceae bacterium
AGAGAATGAGAAAGAAGAATGATGGTTCGTCGCTTTTTTAGAGAGCCCGTGAAGCCTCGGAGCAGGGGTGGTCTGCCCCGGTGGTGCGTCAGCCTTTAGCCGTGGGTGACGCGCGCAGCGAGGAACCCACGGAAAACGTTGATAAATACCCAAGCCCCGAAGGGGCGGCAGCGCGCGCCGTCCGCCTCATCACATTTCCCCGCCCCTCCCTTGCTGCCGCCCCTTCGGGGTTCGTTTTTTTCTTGATGGATTCCGTGGGTTCCTCGCTGCGCTCGTCACCCACGGCTAAATGCTGACGCCCCATCGGGGCGAAATCCGCCGACACCGGTGTCTGACGCCCCTCCGGGGCTGACCACCGCTGCTCCGAGGCTTCACGGGCTCTCTACATAAGCGACGAACCTTCTTTCTTCTTTCTCTTTCTCTTTCTCTTTCGTCAGGTGTGGGCTGGGAGAAAGAGGAAAGAGAACGAGGAACGGGAACGGAAACGAAAACGCCCTCCTCCGCGTAACATCATCTCATAACTGATGTTACGCGGGAGCGTCCGGGGCTTTGGCGGGTTTCCTCCGGGAAAATCGGAAAGGCAAGGAAACGGCCGCCGGCAGAAATATCATTCCGCCCCGCGCACGGCCTCACTCCATCGGACGCAGAAAAAAGGGCGTCATCGCC
This sequence comes from Opitutaceae bacterium, assembly GCA_031282705.1. GTDB lineage: Bacteria > Verrucomicrobiota > Verrucomicrobiia > Opitutales > Opitutaceae > Termitidicoccus. The sequence continues at coordinate 667 of JAITDF010000322.1, forward strand.
GGGCTGGATGGAGCGGCATTTGCGGCGTCCTCCCGCATGGCGTGCCGCGGCCCAGGCAGGAGCAGCTTCTGCATTTTGAAACGATGGGGGCGCCCGACGGGCAGCGGGGTCGCACCGCCGGCCAGCCACAACCGCCAGTCCCCGCCGGCTCGATCCAGGCGCGCAATCCGGTCGATGTTCACGATGTGCGAGCGATGCACCCGCGTGAAACCCCCGGGCGGAAGGAGATTCTCCCATTCGCTGAGCGAGCGCAGTCCGTCGAGTTTCCGTCCATCGACGGTATGCAGGCAGGAGTGATTCCGGAACGAGCTGATATGCAATATCTGCTCCTGCGGAAGCAACACCACGCCGTCGCCCTGCACGACATAAAGCGCAAACCGGAGCGGCGCCGGCTCCTGCGCCGGCGCGCCCCCGGGTGGCGATTCCCTGGCAAAGAGCCCGCCGATGATTTCAGCCGTCGTCTTGAGGGTCGCGCGGGCCTCTTCGTCCCATTCGCGGGTGTCGCGCTCCGTGTCCTGGCCCAATATGCCGGCAAGCTGTTCGTTGACAAAAATCGGCACCGCGATCGCCGCGCGTATGCCGTTGCGAATGATGCGCCGCCTCAATTCCGGCGTGCCGCCGGAAAACCGGTTTGCGTCGGGGAAATGCACCGGCCGTCCGCATTGCAGCACCTCGCGCAGTCCCCGAAGGGCATCGACCGTCACCTCCTGAAAGTCCTCCAGCGTCGGACGGCAGCCGTCGCGCACCCATTTGTGGGTGCGGACAAAACCATTCAGTCCGGCATCATAGCGGAACACCCAGGTCCGGTCGGCCTCCAGCAATTCGCCCAAATGCCGGGGCAGGTGTTTGATCGCGGCATCCGGCGGATATAAAGCAAGCCAGCGGGCGACATTCATCCAATGCGCGGGATTCAGTGAGGTCATGAGGCTGAAAGATTAGGATGCCGGAAGCGCGTCGGCCGGTTGAAACACCTGCATCGGGACCACTATTTTGTTCATTGATGGCAAGGGTTTTCCCCCGTAAATTTACAATACGCGGTTGCTCAGATTGCTAACAGGCAACGGGTTGTCATGATAATTTTCAGGTCTCCAGGCATGGAGAAGCAACGAAATTTGATCGAGGACGCTGAAGCGCGGCGGCGGGCCTGACAGTCCGTTGAAGAATTTGAAAATGATAAGTTTCCAATGCGGAAACTAAACGGCATCCCAATTCGCTATCGTCAAGTTTCTTTTTTGGAAACTTGAAGCTGCCCGCACACAGGAAACTCGAAGGCCGGAATATCATCGGCCGGAATTTGCAGAGGATCCGCTACACCCGCGATCCGGCGATTACGCTGGATGATTTGGTTGCCCGCCTGGAGGTCCGCGGGCTTTTTTTGAGCAAATCCACCCTTTCCAAAATCGAAAACCGGCAGCGGATCGTCCTGGATTTCGAAGTCCTGGAGATAGCCGGGGCCCTGCGTGTCCCGATTGCGCAGCTATACGGCCAGAAGTGAGCGAGCGTGGCCTTGGAGAATCACTGATGGTGCGCGGCTCCGCCGCACCGCGGGCTTCCAAGTCTGCTTAAAAACTGATGTTACGCAGTCGGCAGATTTTGGCAGGGCGGTCTCGCCGAGACCGCTGCGAGCACCCCGAGGCAAACGACGGCGGTCTCGGCGAGACCGCCCTGCCAAAACTGGCCGCCGCGTAACATCAGGTTTTAAGATCTGATGTTACGCGGCTCTGACGTACCGCAGGTTTCCAAGTCTGCTCCGAAGCTCACGCCTGATTGCGGGCTCGCGGCCAGGCGTGAGTTTTTAAGCAGGTTTGGAAACCTGCGGTACGACGGAAATGCGTAACATCGGTTTTTAAGATATTACGCGGCGGCGGCGCTCAACCCTGTCCGGGTGCTCAACCTTGGCCGGGCTTCGTTTCCAAGACCCGCCGCGTCTGTTCGGCGCGGAAATCCGCCAGCGCCTGTTTCACGCGCGCGTCGCCCAGGGCGAGGATTGACGCCGCGAAGACGGCCGCGTTGATCGCGCCGGCCTTGCCGATGGCAAACGTCGCCACCGGCACGCCGCCCGGCATCTGCACGGTGGAAAGCAGCGAGTCCAGCCCCTTGAGCTGCGGCGACTCCATCGGCACGCCGAGCACGGGCAGCGGCGTGAGCCCCGCGAGCACGCCCGCCAGGTGCGCGGCCATGCCGGCGCCGGCGATGAGGCATTTCAGCCCGCGCGCCTCCGCCGAGGTGGCGTATGCAAACGCCGCGTGCGGCGTGCGGTGCGCGCTGAGCACGCGCGTCTCGAAGGTGATGCCGAAGCCGGCGAGTGTTTTCGCCGCGTGCTCCAGCACCGGCCAGTCGGACTGGCTGCCCATGATGATGCCGACGAGCGGCGGCGGCGAGGTGTTGGCGGTGTTTGTCATGAGGAAAGGCCGCCATTGGATACGGGCGGATGGCGTCTTGGCAAATTTTATGAACCGGGGTCGCGCGGCTCCGGCGTGGCGCGGGCTGGCGTGGCGCCGGCAGTCTGACGTACCGCAGACTTCCAAGTCTGCTTCAACGCTCACGATTGGTCGCGGGCTTGTTTTCGGGTCTGGCTTTTCACGGGCCTCCGGCCCGGAAGCAGGTTTGGAAACCTGCGGTACG
>JAITDF010000336.1 GCA_031282705.1 Opitutaceae bacterium
CCTTCGTGGCCGTGCTGCGCCCAAACGGCGTGAAAACAGCCGTCCGGGTGCCAAAAAAAGGGAACCAAACAAGAAAACAAACATCCTTTCCCGTGAATTTTTTCCCAATGTTGCCGTTATTATTATCGTTTCTGGCCAAAAGTTAATTTTTCAAAGTGCCCTAAAGATAAAGAGTAAAGAGAAAGAGGAAGAGAAAAGATTCCGGCGGGGGACATCGCTTTGAATCGCCCCCGGGCGTCCACTGCACCGGCAGGCATGTCTGTGCTGCTTTTTAAAATCATCCCGCCGCAGTCAGTTCGTCGTAGGCCACGCCGAGGTTGCCCTGCAAGCGATTCGGCGCGGGCTGGTGCCAGTCGCGAAAGCCGGGGAGGTTTTCCAGCGCGCAGATTTCCTCGCGCGAGGCGCCGGCGGCGATCCGTTTTTCCACGTGGGCGAGCAGGGCCGACAGATAATCCCGCATCGGCGCAAGATCGTCGCGCGCGCCGGTCACGCCAAAGGCCGGATTGGCGTGGCCGAAGATGTAGATCGCATCAGGCGGATATGTTTTCAGGGCGGTTTCCAGCACCGAAATCCAGCCGCGAATGCCCGCCCCGCCCGGACGGTCGATCACCGGATAAAGGCGGTTGAAAACGAGGTCGCCCATGTGCACGACATTGGCGTTCTCCAGCACCACGATGATGTCGCCGCCGGTGTGGGCCGGGCCGTGGTGGCGGGCGCTCACCGTCTCGGCCCCGAGCGCGGCGCGCCATGCCCCGGCGAAAAGCGTGTCGGCGTAAACCTGCCGGTCGAGCGACGGCGGGCGCGCGCGCGCGGCGGCGGCGCGCTGGAGCGCGGGGACGTTTTCATGCGCGACGATGGTTTTCGCGACCGGCTTGAAGACCGGATTTCCCGCGGTGTGATCGCCGTGGTGGTGCGTGTTGATCACGACGTCGAGCCTGCGTCCATCGCGGCCCGGCAGCCCGGCGAGGCAGGCCGCGGCGGTGTCGGGGAATTGCGTGTCGATGACGGCGAGGGCGTCTTCCGACACAAACCAGCCGATGGTGCCGCCGCGTCCGTTGAACACCCCCGCGCCGCGCCGCAGCGGGACGAAGCCGGCGGCGTTTGGGTCTGGCACGGGCCGGGCGGGCGGCGGTGGCGCCGGCGGCAGCGGGAGCGCCTGCGCGAAGAGGCGCTCGCGGGCAAACAGCCCGAAGGCGGTGGCGGCGAGCGCGGAGGTTTTCAGGAAAGAGCGGCGATTGGACAAGGGCGCGCGGGACGCCGGGGGTGCGGAAAGCACCGGGGACGCCGAGGGCGCCGGGGATGCCGGGAGCGAGCCGGCGGAATGGCTGCGGATGCGTGTGTTCATGGCGGGAGGGATTGAATTGCAGGGAGGAATCGGATTGCAGGGACGTGCATGGGAAAACGCAAAGGAGTGCGCGGGGGTTGCGAAAAAAATAGCGTCAAGAAAACACGAAAGCCGCGCGGACTGGCGCGCCTCGCGCACCTCTTCGCGGGAAGGGCCGGGACGCATCCTCATGGGGCGCGCACGGCGCGGCGCGGACAAGGCGGAAAAAACAGGAGGGCGTGAAGCATTGGCACGCATGACGCATGGCGCATGACACGTCTCCCCGCTGGTTTTCCCGCCGGTCCGCGGCCATCACGTCTGTGGCGCGGCGGGCGGGTTTCCCTTGTGGATTTTTGCAGTGAGGTCGCGATGCCAGTCGATGTCGCGCCACATGCCGCGGAATTGCGGGCCGCAAAAATTGCTCGTGCAAACCGCGATTCAGCACCCGCTGGCGATGACGCGCCCGACCGCCCAGGCATTGAGTTCCTTCACCCAGTCCCAATCCAGGCCGGGCCAGTCCTTGTAGTCCACGATGGCCCAGCCCTCCGTCGTTATCAGCGGCCTGCCCGCCGTCCGGCTCCAATCGGCGAGGGCATCCAGTTCGAGGGCGAACAGCCGTTTCCAATAATCAGGATCACTCAGGTAAAGCCGCCGGGCACGCGCGGCATTTTTCCAAAAACTCCACCAACGCCGGCAGCACGCGCACGCGCACGCGCGCCGGGCTGCCACAGTCCTGTTGATTCCACGGCGGGAGGATTTCCCATTCGCGGCGCGGACCGGCCGCCACGAGGTGCGGATATGCGTCGATGCGCACGGCGTCGTAGCCGCGCGCGGCGAGACCGTCGAGCGCCCCGTCCCAGTCCTCGTAGCCGGCGCCGGGCCAGCGGCGCTCAAGCTAGGAAAAATCCCACATGGCAATGGCCAGCGGATGCCGGAACCGGCCAAACGGAGGGGCGGGCGCGGGCATGGGCGGCGGTGTTTTTATCATGGTTTCCGGATGCTGCCGGACATGGATGCGGACGCAAAAAAACCGCGGTCAGGTGGCCCGGTCGTAATCCCGCAAGGTCACGATGCCCTCCGGTTTTTCACCACGCAGATAGCGCTCCAGATTTGAGCGGGCAAAACGTCCCAGCTCCGGCAGGAAATCATCGGTCGGCCCGCCAATGTGCGGAGAAATCAGCGCGCCGGGCGCCGCCAGCACCGGATTGCCGTCGAGGATGGGCTCGCTGGCCGCGACATCGAGGGCGATATGGATTTTCTTCCGCTTCGCGGCCTCAATCAGGGCGCTTTCATCGACCAGGCGCCCCCTCCCGACATTCACAAAAACAGCCCCTTCGGGGAGCGCGCCGATCAACGCCCGCGTGACGCTTCCCCATGATTCGCCGGTCAGCGCCTCGCATTCAAACAGCACCTGGCTTTGCGCGAAAAGCTCCGCCAGGGAATCGCACGGCGTGACTCCGAATGATTTTATATAATCATGTGACACGCCCGCCGAATAGGCGCATGTTTTTGTCCCGAATGGTTTCAGGAGTTTCACAAGCTCCCTGGCCACGCGGCCAAAGCCGTGCATCCCCACGCGCTTGCCGAACAGCGTGCGCGTGCGAAGCAGCGTCCTGGCCGGCCCGGCCGTGAAGGATGCGCGCCACTCCGGCAATTTCCTGAGCGCCCCCAGCGCCAGCAACAAGGCGTGCTCGGCCACCATGGGCGCGGCCAGCCCGGCCCAGTTGCTGGCCAGCCCCCCGTTTGCAAGGTATGCCCGCGGCACCTGCCTCCGAAGCGAACCCGAAATCTGGCATATATACTTTACCGGACACTCCTGCGACAAAAGCCACTGCGCGTCGAGCAACGGGGTGGCCCATGCGCTCAACACCACCTCCGCCCGGGAGCCGCGCATGGAGGCATGAAAGTCTCCCCCTCCTTCCGGATGCAGCCGTTCGATTTCATATCCGGGGAACTGGAGGGATCCGTCGGGGAAAAACATGCGCTCTTCCTGCTCGCTGATCGCCACAAGCAGGCTGCGCCTTTGCTCCGCCCCCGATGCGCGGGTAACGGCAAATGACAACGGCTCCGGCTTGTCAGGACGGGCCGCGGTGTCGGTGTTTTGACATGACATGGCACCGACTCCATCCCGTGTTCGATGCCGGCACGAATACTGATTTAATAACACAGTCTAGTTGTCCGTTTCCCGCCGCCGGCACCCTGAAAACCGCCATCCCTCCCATACCTCTCATACCTCCCACTTCTCCCAGTTTCCCAAAACCACCGCAGCCCGGGCTGTACCGCTGCCGTCCCTCCCGGGCTGAAACAAACCTTCGCTTTCTTACTTCAACTTAAACTGCCAGCTTAAACTGCCGGCGAAGCCGGCTTGCCGCCGCCGCTTCGCGGCTGCGCGATACGAAAGCCACTCAAAACAGCAACAAATCATAATATCGAAAAAAAGGTCTCTCTGATAAACTGTGTTAATTACGGCATCATTGGCCTTTCCCCGATTGAATGCAGACTGGCGCTTCTATTTTCCAAACCCGGATATCCCTTCCAAACCATGAATCCCCGAAACAATTCCATTGTCAATCTTAACTGCTGGCTTGCCTGCTCTCTGGCCCTGCTTTTGGCGCCATGCGCCAGGTCGCAAGAAAAGGCGTCGCCGCCGGAAGAAGAAACCATCCTGCTCGACACCTTCGTGGTCAGCTCCGACGCCGACAAAGGGTATCGTGCGTCGAACTCAATCTCCGGCACCCGGCTGAATCAAAAAATCGAGGACATCGCCCAGAACATATCCATCATCACCGAGGATTTCATCAAGGATTTGCAGGCCGTGGACATAGCCGAGGCGCTCGGCTACACGACCAGCGTCACGCGTGACGATGTCGCGTCGGAGTCATCCTTCACCCTGCGGGGCTTCAACGCCCTGCGCCCGTTGCGCAACGGGGTCTTCACCTCGGGCGGAGTCATCCCCGACATGCTTGGCATCGGTCGCATTGAAATCGTCAAAGGCCCCGCCTCGGTGCTCTATGGCGTGGCCTCCCCCGGCGGACTGATCAATTATGTGACCAAGGAGCCGGACGACAAAAAACAATTTGTATCATTCAAGCAGACGGTCGGTTCGTGGTCGTTTGCACGGTCCGAGGCCGACATCAACATCCCGCTGGTAAAGGATGGGAAACGAGGTCTGTTTTTGCGGCTTCTCGGCGCCTATACCGACAACGGAGGCTATATCGGCGACGGCTACATCCGCCGTTTTCTGGCCGCGTCGCTGCTCTGGCGTCCGGCGCGGGGCACCGAGGTGTCCGCCACCCTGGACCGGACCACGCAAAACGCTGAGCGGGTCGGCGCCTCGATCATGAACAATAATAAAACCGCGTTCATGGCGCTCCCCAACGATTTCAACCGGGCGGGCACCCTCGACACCGACCTGACGTTTGTCCAGGCGCAACTCCGGCAGCGTCTCGGACTGCATTGGAACGCCCGGCTCTCGTTTACCTTCCACGAGAACAAGCAGTATTACGCCTATTTCACCGCCGCCAACAACACCACCGACAACGTGTCAGACACCAAGGTGCGCTACAAGCTGGCCAACAATGAAAACCGGTTCCCCAATTATTATGGCACGCTGGAGGCGGTCGGGAAATACACCTTCGTCCGCGTGCGTTCTACCACCCTCGCCGGTTTCGAGTATATCACCTCCACCCTGCATTACCAGGCGGCGAACGCCCCCAATTCATACTCGCAAACGTGGCTCGTGGACGACCCGTCCACCTGGACTTTCGGACGGCTCGCGGATCGCTCGGTTTACACCGACATGAACACCAATTCGTCCGACCGCGACCAGGATTTCATCGGACTTTACATAGACCAGCAGTTTGAGTTTTTCGACGGCAAACTGCGCCTGAGCATGGGCGCCCGTCGCGACGATTATGAGATCCAATATGATTACACCTACAAAACCGGCTCAGATAAATACACGGACTATGCGGCGGACCACGTGAGTCCAAAATTCGGCGTCGTCTGGCGTCCCGTGCCCGCCTTTTCCTTTTTTGCGCTTTACAGCGAGTCGTTCATCCAGAACGCAAATTATGACATTGATGGCAAGCCGCTCCCGCCCCAAACGGGGAAGGGATTTGAGGGAGGCGTAAAAATCAACCTGTTTTCCGGCCGCATTTCGGGAACCGTAAGCGCCTACCAGATTCGCCGTCTGGACGTGCCGCAGGCGATTGTCGGCGTTTCCCCGACAAAATACCGGCTGGTCGGCGAGGAGGAGGCCAGGGGCATCGAAACCCAAATGTTCTTCAACCCCACCAGCCAGTTGCAAATCGTCGCCGCGTATGCCTTCAATGACGCGCGCGTCACCAAGGACACCAACACCGATTATATGGACACCATGCTGGCAAACGCCCCGCGACACACCGCCTCCCTGTGGACGAAATATAGTTGGAAAAAGGACGCGCTCAAGGGACTGTCCATCGGGGCCGGCTTCCGCTACAAGGATTCGTTTTACGCATTTCCCCCGTCCACCGCCGACCTCAAGGTGGACGACTCCTGTTTCTGCGACGCCATGGCCGGATACGGACGGCGCGTGGGGCCGGCTTGGTGCTCAATCAACCTGAAGGTGTCCAATCTCTTCAATGGCACGGGCGGCGGTTTCAGGAACATCCCGGCGTCCCCGCGTTCCTACATGCTGTCCACCGAGGTGCGCTTCTAGCGCACGGCGCCCTCCCAGCGCTCAATCCCCGCCATGCCGCCATTCACATGTTTTTCGACCATAGGTTGTCCTGAAAAGTCGCTCCCGGAAGTGTTGTCCTTCGCGGACCGGCACGGAATTCCCTTTGTGGAAATCCGCACATTGCAAATGCGGGAGGATTTGACCGTCTTGTTTGAAAAAGAATATGGCGATCCGGAGCGGATGGAGGCGTTGCTCGCCCGGCACCGGGCGCATCCGTTAATCTGGGGGTCCTCATACAAACTGGCGGGAAGCGACAGTCTTTCCGGTTTGGAATCGCTCATCCCCTGGCTGAAGCCCTGCGCATGGCTGCGTGTAATGGACGGTGGAAAATTTGGGCAAACCCTGACTGATAAAGAACGAAAACAATGTCTGCGATGCCTTCGCCGGACCAATGAACAACTGGCCGCCGCCGGACTCCCCACCCGCGTTATTATAGAAACCCATGATGTGTTTGCCCGCCCGGACGAATGTCGGCGCATGATTGACGCGGCGGACGGTGAATTCGATTTATTATGGGATTCCCATCATACTTGGCATATGGGCGGATTGTCCTCCGAGGCATGCTGGAAGCTGCTCGGCCCGTGGACGCGCCACATCCATGTCAAGGACAGCCATTCCGGTCCGGCTGGCTTTCATTACACCCTGCCCGGACGGGGTGATTTTGATTTCCACGCGCTTTTTAATACACTAAAGGCCGGCGCATATTCCGGCGAGGTCAGCCTGGAGTGGGAAAAACGCTGGCATCCGGAGCTCCCACCGATCGAGACGGCCTTCGCTGCATACGACGCCATGAGTGCCGACGCGCAGTAAACGCGCACGAGCCCGCGAAATCCTCAGACAAGGCGATTTTCTTTCATGACCCGGCCATACCATAGGGCGCTGGTCTTCGGAGTGCGCTTCTGTGTCTTGAAATCACAATACACGACACCGAATCGACGGGCATAGCCGTCCTGCCATTCAAAATTATCCATGAATGACCAGAGAAAATATCCCTTTACCGGGACCCCGTCGCCAATGCCGCGACGGACTTCCTTCAGGTAATTGCGCACAAAATCACGGCGGTGCAAGTCATGCATTTCGCCGTTGGCCGGCGGCCGATCGTTGTAGCCCGCGCCATTTTCCGTGATATAAATACATTTCACACCGTAAGCCTCGGCGGCATGGCGGGGTCCCCAGTAGATGGATTGCGGGACATGCGCCCCCCAAGGGGCGTCGGTGCGCGGATAAGACGGCGGCAGGGGCAGCGTCTCAGGCCGGCCATCCTTTCCAGCCCGGACGAAATACCCGCTGTAGATATTCTGCCCGAGAAAGTCGGCGGGCATGGAAATAAGGTCGAAATCTTTCTTTCGACAAACGGCCGCGTCTTTCCCCGTGATGCGCCGGTAGGCGGCGGAGTAGTATCCGCGATAAATGGGGTCAATCACCCGGATATTGGCGTTGATGAAGGCTGTTCGCGCGGCGATGATGTCGCGTTCGGTTTCAGTGACGGGAATGGGGACGCCGGGGTTGTCGGCGAGGCCTACCCGCGCGTCGCGGCCACCATGTTCGCGGACGGCGCGCACGCCGTGCCCATGCGCGAGAAGGGCGGTGTGATGGGTCTGGTTGACCACGGCTTCGCCTTCTTTTGCGCCGGGGGCTTTTTGGCCGGTGCCGTAAGCATGACGGGTGAAGCAAATTATTTCATTGAGAGTGATCCAATTTTTCACGCGGTCGCCGAACGCCTTGACGATGGTGTCGGCGTAGGTTGCAAAGGCGTCCGCCGTGGCGCGTACGCGCCAGCCGCCCCGGTTTTCGAGAGCCTGCGGGAGGTCCCAGTGGAACATGGTCACCCAAGGCGCGATGCCGCGGCGTTGCATGACATCGAGAAGCCGTTTGTAGAAATCCAAGCCCTTCCGGTTCACCGCGCCCGTCCCCTCCGGGAAGATGCGGGGCCAGGCAATGGACAGCCGGTAGTGCCTCGCGCCAAGTTTTGCCATGAGCGCGAAATCCTTTTTATAAAGATGGTAGTGATCGCATGCCACATCAAGATTGTCACCATTGTGGACGGCGCCGGACCGGCGCGAAAACGTGTCCCAAACCGATGGCCCTTTGCCGTCCGCAAACGCGGCGCCTTCGATTTGGGGCGCGGCGGCGGAAAACCCCCATATAAAATTTTTTGGAAACGCGAGAGGCCGCGGCTTTATCCTGCTCATGATGGCTTGTCTCACGGACGGTGTCATGCCGATTTCCATTCAAATTCCCCCTTTGGAGTCCGTCCGCGGCGCGGCGCAAGGTCGGGAACGCGTAGCGCGACAACATGCGGCCACGTGGCGCGCGGCCAGAAGCAGCGCCACCGGGATATAAAACCACAGGCCCGCCGCGCCACCGCCACCCCCGCCGCCGCTTGCGCCATTGCCCTGCGAAACAACCGTCAGGCCCGCGGCATTGCTGGTCGCGCTGCTTATCAAGTTGGAGACAACGACTGTATAATCGCCGGCCGAGTGCGGGCGCGCGTTGCGAATGGCATAAACGCTGTCCGTCGCGCCCAGAATATCCCGGTCGTTCAGCCGCCATTGATACGCCGGAGCGGGCCGGCCCGTGACCGTAACCGAAAAGGTGGCGTCGCCGCCTTCGTTCACGGCCTGGCTTTGCGGGTGGCTTTGAAACGTGACCGCCTCCGGCAGGTCCGTGTCCAGCCGGGCGTGGGTCAGGGTTGACCAGCCGACAAAATGAGATTCCACCCCGTCGGGCCGGAGCCGGGTTTCGACAAAACGGGCCAGCGCCCCCACCGGCTGCGGGTTTCGGTTCGTATAATGGTTCAGCGCCATTTCATACGCGCTGAAATTCCGGGCCGCGTTGACATACGTGGCGCCACCGGGAAGCGCGGGTGAGGGAATTTCGCCCAGAAACAAACCGGAAAAATACTCCAGGCCGAGCGCGAGCCGGGGCACGGTTTCATTATCGAGGCGGATTCCGTAGAGATCCACGCCCTGCTGCCACGCGATTTCCGCGCCGTGGATAAGCCCCATCAGGCTGTATTGCACGTGGAAATTATCGCGGGTTATTTCAGCGGCTTGGGAAAGGTCTTTCGGCAGTATGTCCGCCAGCCGTTCTTTCCACAGGGCGACGCCGAGCGCGAAAAGTTTCGGATCATCCTCAAAAACCGCGGTGGCGAGCAGGGCGAGGGCCCCGGACACACCCTGATTATGATTCCATCGCGCGCACCGGAACGCCTTGTCGCAAAAAAATTCGAGCATTTCCGTGAAACGCCGCATATTTTCCCTCGGCCAGCCCGCGCGCCCGCCGTCAAAATGCCGGATGATTTCTGCGGCGGCGGCAAACGGGGGAATGATCCAGGCGCACTCAAGCTGTATTTGGGCCGGCAGGTTTGCCGGCCCCACGCTCGCAAGCGTGGCGCTCCACCCGTCGAGGATGGCGATGGCCTTGTCACAATGCGCGTCGTCGCCAGTTACCACCCATGCCAGCGCATGGGCATAGGCGGCCTGCGCATCATTGCGCAAACGATCCTCACTCTCCGTCGTTCCGCTGGTTTCAAATTCAACATACCCCAGAGGACGGGGCTCGTAGTCCAGCCCGGCCCGCGCATCCTGAAGCAGCCGCGACCATCCCAAGCCGGCGGGATGCCCGGGTTCGTGATTCACGCGCAGCCACATGAGATCGAGCTGGGCCTGGCTCATAAACATCCCCGGATGGCGGGATGTCATCGTCACGGCGGGGACATTTTCAATCCAGCCCGGCATGAACGCCCCGGCTTCCACGCGGACATTATCTATAAAAGCCTCGGCTTTTGTGTCCGCGTTCCATGTCCGGAATCCAAGGGCCCCGGGCCGTTTGGATGAGCCGGAAAACGAAAACGTCCCCACGAGCAGCAATTGATGTTTGCGCGAAATCCACACCTCGGCGGCGCGGGGTTGCAGATTCCGGGAGCCTGCATAACGCGGCACGACCTCGTCCGTGTCATTCACCACGATGACAATCTTGAAAAGCTCGTCGCGGTGATAAAGCGCGGCATCGTCTTCCCTCATTTCAACGCTGTCGGTTGCAACCGGCAGCAATCTCCCGCTTTTCATCTCGAATCGCAGGAACGCGTCGCCGCCGGTGAGGTCGCCGCCGCCGCCGGCAACGATGCCGGCCTTCACACTGTGGTGCTCGCCGGCGGCCTCGTAATAATCAAAACTCACCGTGCTGACGGCTCCTGCGAATGCAATGGGCAGCGAGATGAGCTTGTTGTTCGCCCCGGATATTTTAAGGACGGTGTTGCCGTCCCCGAACACTTCGGGCGGCGCGCCGGGCACCGGCGCGATGCCCTCGGCGGCGGTCCATTTTCCGGGGGACGGCGCGCCGGGGACGCCGCCAAAGTCGTCCACGAAGAGGGTTTCACCCGCCGGGGCCGGCGGCGCGGGTGCGAACGCGATGAGCGCCGCCAAAACCCAAGGATGAAATTTGCCAGACAAATGAAGCGCGCCGGGTGTCATGATCGGAGTTTCTTGATGGTTTGTTCAGGTGGAAAATCGGGCGGATAAAAACAGCATGGATTAAACTAAAAACTATTCCGGGGCCGCATAGTTTTTGGGGCCGCCCAGCTTCATAAAGCGCGCGTGCACGAAGGCGGCGCAGACCAGGGCGAACACGGAGGCGGCGAGGCCCGCGAAAAAAGTAAGGCGGTAAAATTTTCCGGTGACATCTATGAGCGTGCCAATCAATGGCGCGATGGTCATGTTCGCGAGGGAGGTGAACATGGTGGCGGCGGACGCGAACTGGGCGAACCGGGCATGGGGAAAAAGCCTCAGACCGAGCGATGCCACGCTGGTGAAATAGCATCCGGCCAAAACCCCATGCCCGACCCAGACCGCCAGGAAGCTCGCCGGAGTCGTCGCATACAGGCCGCCGACGAGCATGGCGCAGGCATAGCCGGCGAGACTGGCCATGGCGACACGCAGCGGATGGAAGACATCGCACAGCCAGCCGAGAAAAAACGAGAGGATGAGCGAGATGAGAAAGACCAGGGACAGATACCGCCCGTATAAATCCATGCTCACCCCGAGATGGCTCGCGTAGGGGATTTGAAACACATTCAAAGGCGCAAGCGAGGCCGTCCCCAGCATCAGCATGATGAAGACGAGCAGATAATAGGAATTTGAAAAACATTCCCGGCAATAGGTTCGTATCTCGGCGGCGAAACGCAGGAGCAATCCGCCGCCGCCCGCCCGTCCGCCCCATCCGCCGGCGGCGGTTTCCTCCGGGGGCGGATACCGGCCCTCCCTCACCTTGAGGCACATCCATGTGAGGGCGATGCCGTAGAACACGGCGATCACGCAAAGAATCAGGGTGAAATGGGTGGGAACCCTGCCCATTATCCAAAAATTAAAAACCATGCCGTCCACCAGGGCGACGGCGCGAAACAATCCATAAAACCGCCCCAGAAATTGTTTGGGCACCACATCATTCACCAGTCCGTCGAAAACGGCCCGCGACGCGACAAACGCCAGTTCATAAGCGGCCCAGAACAGCCCGAAACAAACCACGGATACCAGCATCCTGTCAGCCGCCGGCACAAGGATGAGCACATAACTG
>JAITDF010000349.1 GCA_031282705.1 Opitutaceae bacterium
GCGCGCCGTTCGCTGTGGCCGAGAATGACATGCGTGACGTGGAGGTCGCGGAGCATGGCGGCGGAAATTTCGCCGGTGTGGGCGCCGGAGGGCTTGTCGCTCATGTTCTGCGCGCCGAGACGCACGGAAGAGTTGGAGAGGATGGCGCCGACCGCTTGGAGGGCGGTGAAGGGCGGACAGAGAATGGCGGTGATTTCCGTCTGGTGGCCAATGACTTGGACGATGGCTTTGGCAAGGTCCGCGCCTTCGGCGGATGTCTTGTTCATCTTCCAGTTACCGGCGATGATTATGTTGCGTGGCATTTTGTTTTGTTTGGTTGAACTGTGCTTTGTTTGTGTTGATTGAAGAAAAGGTGCGGGCGGGCGTTAAACAATGCCCGCCTTCGGTGAGAAATCTTTAAGCGGCGGGCGGAGTGCTTCCTTGCCGCCGTGCGTTGGTTCTCATTCGCCAAGAAGTTTTTTCAACGCCGGCTCCATTTTGGCCGCCCATGTCTGGTAGCCTTGCGCGTTCAGGTGGACGCCGTCGCGGGAGAGGTTGGGGAGGATTTTGCCGGTGCCGTCGGCGAAGGAGGCGGTGAGGTCGAGGAGGGTGACGTTGCGTTCGCCGCGCAGGAGCGAGGGAAGGAGGGCGTTCACTTCTTTGATGTTTTTGACGTCGCGGGGGTTGGCGGCGGGCAGGACATGCAGGACGAGGATTTTAATGCTTGGATACGCCTTTTTGAGGCGGGCGACGACGGCTTTGACGCCGTCGGCGGTCTCGCGGGGCGTGCTTTTGCCGTTATAGACGGCGGTGATGTTGTTGTAGCCGATGAGGAGGACGGCGGCCTTGGGTTTGACTTTGGCGAGGGGGAGTTTGTCGAGGCGGTGGAGGACGTTTTGCGTGCGGTCGCCGGAGAGGCCGAGGTTGACGGCTTTGCGCGGGGCGTAGTGGCGGTTCCAGACGGCGCGGCCGTCGGTGTTCCAGCCTTCGGTGATGGAGTCGCCGATGAAAAGCAACTTTGCGTCGCCTTTGTTCAAGGCGGCGGAGGCGGCGGCGATGTGTTGGTTGAACTGCCGCTCATACCCGCGCCATTCGCCGGCGCGATAGACGGGTTTGGTGGCGGAGGTCTGGTCGTCGGCGAAGGTGGCGCCGGTGGCGGCGGCCAAAACGAGCGCGGGCGCGAGGAGGGCGCGGAGCGTGGTGCTGAATTTCATGTTTTTGTGTGGTGAAGTGTTGTTTTAATTTTTGTCGAGAGCGGCGATGCCGGGGAGGATTTTGCCTTCGAGAAATTCGAGGGTGGCGCCGCCGCCGGTCGAACAGTGGGAAACTTTATTGGTGACGCCGAATTTTTTGGCGGCTGTGGCGGTGTCGCCGCCGCCGACAAGGGTAAAGCCGCGCAGGTTGGCGGGAGTAACGCCGGAGCGGATTACCTCGGCGATGTCGGCGGACGTGACTTTGGTGGCGGCGGCGATGTCGTCGGCCATGGCTTTGGTGGCGGCGGCGAATTTATCAAATTCAAAGACACCGGCGGGACCGTTCCAGATGATGGTTTGGGCGCGTTGGATGGCGGCGCGGAAGAGTTCGATGGATTTGGGGCCGACGTCGAGGCCGAGCCAGCCGTCAGGGATGCCTTCTTCTTTGGTGACAATGGCGGTATTGGCGTCGGCGGCGAATTTGTCGGCGATGACGAAGTCCACGGGAAGAACGAGGCGGACGCCTTTTTCTTTCGCTTTGGCAACGATTTCGGGGACGCGCTTGGCGCCTTCTTCGTCGTAGAGGCTGGCGCCGATTTTGGTGTTTTCGAGTTCTTTGAGGAGGGTGAACGCCATGCCGCCGCCGATGATGATTTCGTCGGCTTTGTCTATGAGGTTTTCGATGAGGGGGATTTTGTCTTTGATTTTGGCGCCGCCGAGGATGGTGAGGAGGGGGCGTTCGGGGGAGTTGAGGACGATTTCGAGGACGGTTACTTCAAGTTCCATAAGGAAACCGGCGACTTTTTCCGGCAGTGCGATTCCGATCACGGAGGAGTGGGGGCGGTGAGCCGTGCCGAAGGCGTCGTTGACATAGATGTCGCCGAGGCGGGTGAGTTGGGCGCGAAACTCGGCGAGTTGCTCCGGCGTGGCTTCGATTTTTTTAACGGAGCCGTCCGGGTGTGTGATTTCGACCTTGCCTTCTTCTTCGAGGTGGAAGCGAAGGTTTTCAAGGAGGAGGACTTGGCCGGGTTGGAGCGCTTTGGCGGCGGCCTCGGTGGCGGGGCCGACGCAGTCTTCGGTGAAGGCAACGGGGCGGCCAAGGAGCTTGGCAAGCTCGGCGGCGACGGGTTTGAGGCTGTATTTGAGGTTCACCTTGCCGTCGGGACGCCCCAGATGCGACATGAGGACGACGGAGGCGCCGTTGTCGAGGGCGTATTGGATGGTGGGCAGCGCGGCGACAATGCGCTTGTTGTTGGTGATTACACCGGTTTCTTTGTCCTGCGGGACATTGAAGTCCACGCGGATGAGGACGCGTTTGCCTGCGAGGGCGGTGTTTTTGATGGTTTTGACGTTTGCCATAGAAAAAAAACGAAGCGTGAACGAAAAAACAAAGGGTGGTTTTTGCAAATAGAAAAACAGGGCGGC
>JAITDF010000352.1 GCA_031282705.1 Opitutaceae bacterium
CCTCAAAAGGCGGGTGCAACCCAAAGTGATGCCCCCCTCTTTCCTCTTTCTTCTTTATCTTTCTTCTTTCGTCATGAGGATCAGGGAGTTCCGATCGAAGCGGGAAGCCGGACAAGAGAAAGAGGAAAGAGAAAGAGGGGGGGCATCACTTTGGGTCGCACCCGCCGAAAAGACCCGTGGACATGCCGCCGCCGGGGGGGGGCAAAACATGTCCACGGGTCTTTCCGCCCCTTCGCCCCGGCCGGCCCCGGCCGGCTTGCGGGCGGCCTGCCTGCCTGGTCACACCCCATGCTTCCGCCTCCCCCGGCCGCAGGCGTCCGCCTTCGGTTGCGCCGCCGCGCCAAGCCTTTTCGCGGTTAAATGATTTTTTGAAAAAGTGCCCTCGGAAATCTTGAAAACGGGAACAGTTTTTGCTCATATGTGCCGGTCTTTGCGTGATGCATCATTTTCACCTGTTGATCTGTCACGCATCCCCAACCACCAAAATCAACCACAGACTGCCATGAATCGAAACCTGCTGAAAAAACATGTCCGCCCCGCAGCCCTGCTGCTGGTGCTTTCCGCCTCGTTCACTGCGCTCAATTCGCAGATTGTAAATGAAAAACAATCCGCCTCCCGGAGCGGCAATGAAGAGGTGGTCACGTTAGAAAAAGTAGAGGTGCTCGGCTCGCGCATCAAGCGGCTCGACACGGAGACCACCAGCCCGGTGCAGATCTTCACCGCCGAGCAAATCAAGGCCACCGGCTTCACCAGCCTCGCCGATGTCGTCCGCTCGCTCCCGTTCAACAACGGCCAGGCGCTCACGCCCGTGGACGCCGGCACCAGTTTCACCCCCGGCGTCAATTCCTTCAACCTCCGCGGCCTCGGCAACAACAACACCCTCGTCCTCCTCAACGGCCGCCGCATCGCCCCCTACGCCACGCCGGGCTACGACGGTTTCCAGACCGTCATCGACCTCAACAGCATCCCCGACGCCGCCATCGAGTCCATCTCCATCCTGAAAGACGGCGGCTCGGCCCTCTACGGCTCGGACGCGGTCGCCGGCGTCGTTGACTTCAGGCTCAAGCAGGATTTTGTCGGCACGCGCCTGACCGCCGAGTTTGGCAACTTCCTTGTCACCGACGGCCTGGTCAAGAACCTCTCCCTCATCAGCGGCGTGCTCAGCGGCAAGACCCACATTTTCATCGCCGCAAACTGGCGCGAGGAGCACTCCGTCTATGCGCGCGACCTGAGCTGGTCGAAGAATGCCAACAAGATGTCCGTCGCGCACAAATCCAACATGCGCTACGACTCGCCCAACATCCCGCTCTCGCAATACGTCCCCTATTGGGACCCCGACAACGAGGAGGAGTTCTACTCGCGGCCCGGCGCCAATCCCTTCAGCAACGACGAGGCGCATTACATCGCCGACCAGCGCTCCTCCGCCGGCCACCCCGGCTACGTCACCGTCCCCGGCACCGGCAGCCGGACCTTCACCAGCCCCACGGACAACCCGACCACAGACGGCGCCGTCGCCGGTTCCAACTCATACAACTTCCAGGAAACCAGCGGCCTGTTCCCTGAAATCCGCCAATACTCCTTCTACACCCGCATCAAGCACGATTTCGCCGACTGGCTCTACGGCTTCGCCGAGGTCTCCTTCAACCGCACCGAACTCAAAATCGACTCCGCGCCCACGCCCGTCTTCCTCACCAGCGAGCAAGGGCTGACGCCGGACGAGGCCATGTTCATCCCCTCCTACAACGCCTACAACCCGTGGGGCGTGGACATCACCGCCGGCGCCCGCCGCCTCGTCGAGACCGGCAACCGCATCAACGACCTGACCATCGACGCGCCCCGCCTCCTCGCCGGTCTCGGCGGCACCCTCCCCGGCGACTGGTCGTGGGAATTCGGCGCGCTCTATTCCAAAAACACCGTCACCAACCTCAACCGCGGCTCCGTCACCGACTACCGCATGCAACAAGCCCTCATGGGCCTCACCCGCGCCGGCGACGGCAGCCTCGTCTGGGACGCCGCCACGCCCCAGGACGAGCGCGTCTATTTCAACTGGTTCGGCCTGAACGAGCAGGCGTTCGCCGACTTCCTCGTCACGGACAACCCCAACGTGGACTCCCTCAAGTTCTGGAACTACGACGCCCGCGCCAGCGGCTCCCTCTTCGACCTCCCCGGCGGCCGCGCCGGCCTCGCCGTCGGCGCCGAGAGCCGCACCGAAAAACTCTCCGTCTCCCGCTCCGACCTCAACCAGACCGGCAACATCGTCGGCGGCAGCACCGGCAGCAGCTCCTACGGCCAGCGCGAGGTCAACGCCATCTACGCCGAGATGTCGCTCCCCGTCACCAACTGGTTCGAGGCCCAGCTCGCCGGCCGCTGGGAAAGCTACAGTGACGACGGCATCAAGAGCAAAATCCGCCCCAAGATCGGCATCAAGTTCAAGCCCCTCAACTGGCTCATCCTCCGCGCCTCCTACAGCGAATCCTTCAAGGCGCCCGACCTCGCCTACCTCTACACCTCCGCCCTCACCACCTTCTCCTCCAGCAACGAACTCGACCCGGTGACCGGCCAGACCGTCCAAATCCAGACCCGCACCGCCGGCAACCCCGACCTCAAGCCCGAAACCACCGATGTTTATTATGGCGGCGTCGTGCTTGAGCCGCAGAAAGGCCCCCTCAAGGGCCTCGTCTTCTCGTTCGACTACTTCTACTACGACCAGAAAAACCTCCTCGCCCTCGTCGGTGACTATTATTCCACCATGACCATCCTCACCGAGGCGGCCGACGGCGACCCGTTCTTCGAGTCCATGGTCGTCCGCGACCCCGCCACGGACACACTCCTCTACATCAAGGACGACTACACCAACATGCTCAGCCGCAAATACCGCGGCTTCGACTTCGACCTCAGCTACACCTGGAACACCGACAGGTTCGGCAAATTCCGCGCCGGCGTGACGGGCACCTATATCATTTATGACAAGCTCGACGGCGACAACATCGCGGGCTCCTACATCACCCCCCGCTTCAACGCCATCGTGCAGTTGAACTGGAAATACCGCGACTGGGGCGTGAGCCTTTACGAAACCTGCCTCGGCAAACGCAAAAATTCCTTCCTCTGGGACTATTCCGTGGACGACGACCCCCTCTACCTCGTCTATGACGTGAAGGCGCAATACCGCACCAACCTCTCCATCTCCTACACCGGCTTCCACGACATGGAAATCTCCCTCGGCGCCACCAACGTCTTCAACCAGTCGCCCCCGGTCGATCCGTATGACGCCGTCGGCACCACCGCCGGCGTGAACGACCCGCGCCCCGCCTTCTGGTTCATCCGCGTCTCGCGCGATTTCTGACCGCCGCCGCCACCCCGTCCGCCATGCGGGGCCGGCGCGCCCCGCATGCGCGGATCGCGTGGCATGGGCGGGGTGGGATTTTCGATGTCAGGCTTCTCGCTTCGCTCGGAACTCGATTCTCGATTGGGGGAGTTTCCGCTTCCGCCGGAGAACTGGCGCGGCAGCGCCCAATCGAAAATCGAAAATCCCACCCGCCCCCTCTTCCTTCCAAAAACCTCTTCCGCGCAACATCAGGTCCTTAAAGGCGTCACGCCCGTGTCTTTTCCCCTTTGGAGGCTCCCGCCAGAACCATCCCGAAACCATGCCGCTTCCGCCAAAACCCATCGCCACCCTCCGCTTCGCGCCCCTCCTCCTCGCGCTCCTCCTGTGCGCCGGCGCCGCCGCGCCCCTGCGCGCCGAAAAAATCCCGCTCGACGACTTTCTCCGGGAGTCCGATTTCGGCGACATCGTCATGTCGCCCGACGGGAGCAGGGTGGCGGTGACGGCCCGCTTGAAGGGCAAGCTCGCCCTCGCGGTCATCGACCTGAAAACCAAGGAGCGCAAAGTCCTCACCGCGCCGCCGACCATGGACGTCGCCGACGTGCGCTGGGTGGGCGATTCCCGGCTGGTTTTCACCGGCATCGAGGAGTATGTCCTGGGCAGCAAGGGCGGCAACGGCGGGCTTTTCGCCATCGACGCGGACGGGAAAAACCCCGCGGTGCTCATCGAAAGCGCCACGCAAAAGGCCAAGAAGGGCGCCGGCTACCGCATGGGCCTGTTCCTCGACCATTACGGCGACTCGAAAGAGGAAATCCTGATCCTCCACAACCGGCGCCGCGAACTCGACCCCGATGTTTGCCGCCTGAACGTCCGCAACGGCATCAAACGCATCGTCGCCACCAACCCCGGCGGCGTCCAGCACTGGGTGGCCGACCACACCGGCGCGGTGCGCGCGGCCTTCGGGCAGGAGGGGCTTGAGCGGTTTTTTCTCCACCGCGACACGGCGGACGGCCGGTGGCGCGAAATCAAGCGCTGGAAAGTCACCGAGGGCGACATCATCCCGCTGGCGTTTGACCGCGACAACAAGCTCCTCTACGTGAGCAGCAACGCCGGGCGCGACACCCGCTCCATCCGCCTGTTCGACCCCGCACGCGGCGAGGACGTGCGCGAGGTGTTCGCCAGCGGCACGTATGATGTCGAAACCGTCATCCTCGCCCCGGACGACCACCGGCTGCTCGGCTGCGCCTACGAAGGCGAGCGCCCCGTTTACGCATGGATGGACGGGCGGATGCAGGCGCTCCAGACCCTCCTCGACCAGGAACTGCCCGGCACGCTCAACGCGTTTTCCAGCATCAGCCGGGACGGCGCCCGGGCCGTCATCCTGGCCTCAAGCGACCGGGAGCCGGGGACGTTTTACTTTTTCGACACCAAGGAGCTGGCGATGGAGAAAATCGTCAGCCGCAAGGACTGGATCAAGCCGGCGCACATGTCGGAGATGCGGCCGGTCTCCTACCCGGCGCGCGACGGCATGGTCATCCACGGCTACCTCACGCTGCCCGCCGGCCGGGAGCCGCGCGGCCTGCCGCTCATCGTCAACCCGCACGGCGGCCCGTGGGTGCGCGACACCTGGGGCTACAACCCCGAAGTCCAGTTTCTCGCCAGCCGCGGCTACGCCGTGCTCCAGATGAACTTCCGCGGCTCCACCGGCTACGGCGCCCGGCTCCTGGAGGCCGGCTACGGCCAATGGGGGCTGGCCATGCAGGACGACATCACCGACGGCGTGAAGTGGGCGGTGGCCCAAGGCCACGCCGACCCGGCCCGCGTGGCCATCTACGGCGCGAGCTACGGCGGCTATGCGACGATGGCCGGGCTGGCGTTCACGCCCGAACTGTATCGCTGCGGCGTCAATTACGTCGGCGTGACGGACATCGCGCTGCTGCTCAAGACCATGCCCCGGCACTGGGAACCCGCCCGCGCCGAGCTGGAACTGAAGGCGGCCTCCGGGGTGAAGAACCTCGAACGGCTCAAGCGCACCTCGCCGCTGGAGCACGCGGAGAACGTCCGCGCGCCGGTTTTCTTCGCCTACGGGGAGCTTGACGAACGGGTCAACATCAAGCACGCCACGCGCTTTGTCTCCCGGCTGCGCGCGCGAGGCATCCCGGTGGAGCTGATGATAAAAAACAACGAGGGCCACGGGTTTTACCGCATCGAAAACCAGCGCGATTTTTATGCGGCAATGGAGCGTTTCCTGGCAAAACACATGCAGGGGCCGGTGGAAAGATGAACCCGACGGCCATTGTCTCCGACGGCCATTGTCTCGCGACAACGGCTTGTTGCCCTGATGTTACGCGGAAGCGTCCGTTCCCTTTCTTCTTTCCTCTTTCTCTTTCTCTTTATTCTTTACTGATGTTACGCATTTCCGTCGTACCGCAGGTTTCCAAACCTGCTTAAAAACTCACGCCTGGCCGCGAACCCGCAATCAGGCATGAGCTTCGAAGCAGACTTGGAAGTCTGCGGTACG
>JAITDF010000451.1 GCA_031282705.1 Opitutaceae bacterium
GCGTAACATCAGTCTCTCATTCAAAATGGCGGGGAACCGGGAACTCTATAAAATTCCTTCCGGACTCCGTGTTCTCCGTGTCTCCGTGGTGAAATAAACCGGACCAAAAACCTTAATCACCGGAGTCCCGGAAAGACGGAATCACGAAAAACAAAATCTTTCAGTCCCCCTTCTTTTCCGCGTTTTCATTCCTCCGCGTTTCCGCGAATAAAAAACAACACCATCATCATGCGACTCGACATTCCCGACGGCGACTTTGCCGGATATATTTTCGACCTCGACGGCACGCTGGTTGACACCATGCCGCTGCACTACCGCGCCTGGGACGACGCGTTGCGGCGCGGCGGCCTGAAGGGCGCGCTCGACGAAGATCACTTCTACTCGCTCGCCGGCTTCCCGGCCTTGGAAAGCGCGGAGCATTTCATCCGGCGCTACGGACTGGAGGCCGGCGTCGGCGCCGCCGCCGAAATCGCGGATTACAAGGAGCGGCTTTACATGCGGCTTTCGACGGCGGCGCGCCGCGTCGAGCCGGTGGCAGGTTTCGCGGAGCGCGCGGCAAAAACGCATCCGGTGGCCATCGCGACAAGCAGCCTGCGCGAGGGCGTCGGCCCCGTGCTGGCATAGGCGCGGCTCGACGGCGTTTTCAAGATAATCGTCACGCCCGCCGACGTTGCGCCGGGGCGCGGCAAGCCGGCGCCGGACATGTTCCTGCTCGCGGCGGAGCGCATGGGCGTGCCCGCCGGAAAGTGCCTCGTGTTTGAGGACGGCGAGATGGGCGTCCGGGGTGCCACCGCCGCCGGCATGAAGGTCGTGCGCGTGCCAAGCCGCGGCGGCCAGACTGGCTGACCGGATGTTTTTTGGCGGACGCGCGGCGGCGACGGAGATCGGCTTCAGGTCGCTGTTCGCCTACGCGCGCACCATCGTTTCGGGCCGGGGGCAGGGTCTGCCGGTGCGGAAATACAGCTGATCCCACGCCTTCCGCGCGCTCTGACTGGCCGGGCTGGCCGGGGCGGCGGTCTTTGCGCTCCCGTGGAAAACCAAACGCGACGCCTGCGGCGAGTGATTTTATATCATCTTCGAACTAAATTTATATTTCTGGCTCGGCTGGGCGTCCCCGCCGAGCCGCGGCTCAGCCGGAGGCTTCGCCCTGCCTTGATCAGTCTATAAATGGCTGGGAGATGGTATTATTTGAACAGAAGAGAACGAAGGGAACCAAGAATACATTTATCCTAAATTCCGCAGTTGAAAAACACGCTTCAACCGCGGGATTTAGGTTTATGCGCCTCAAAAAGGGCGGGTTACCGGGGCCAGGGGGTGCGGGGCGGGGAGAGGAGCCATTCGAGGTTGAAGCGGACGAAGTGGAGCGAGTCCCAGTATTTTGGGGAGTTTTTTTCGCCGCGCTCGTATATCATCGCGACGGTGCCGTCGTCGAGAACGGTCATGTCGCTGTATGAGGCGGTGTGCGGCCAGACCGGGCGGCCGGCGCTCCAGGTGGCGCCGTGGTCGAGGCTCCAGCGCACGGTGAGGTTGCGGCGGCCGTAGGGGTGATCTTTTTCGCGGAGCGGGCTGGCGGGGTTGGCGAATAACAAAAGGCCGTTGCGGGGCGACGCCGGGAAATCATACAATAATGTCGCGGCGTGGCAGGGCAGGCTGACGAGCGCGTCGTCGCGCCAGACCTCGGGCCAGGTTTCGCCGCCGTCGCGGCTGATGGCGACGAGGCGGCGGGAGTTGTCGGGGGCGTCGGCGCTGTAAACATTGCGGGCGTTCATCATGACCGTGCCGTCGGGCAGCTCGACGAGCTGGTTTTCGTTTCCGTATTTTATAATCTTCGTGGCGCCGAGCCGCCATGTCCGGCCGTGATCGTCACTATAAAAAACATGGGTGTAGCCGGGGCGGGATTTGCCTTCCTGCTCCATGTGGCGGCCCGGAATGAGCAGGCGGCCCTTGTGCGGGCCGTGCTTGAGCTGGATGCCCGCGGAGCCGGGGCCGGCGCCGTAGCGTTGCACCCAGTTGCGTTTCCACTGGACGACCTTCGACGCCTTCCCGTCGCTCTCGGGGTCGGTCGAGCTGTCCACGTCACGGCCCGGTTTCAAGCCGAGCCTGTCCCATTCGGGCTTGGTGACGGAGTCGTGAATCATCACGATGCCGGTCCAGGTTTTCCCGCTGTCGTCGCTGGCGACGCAGGCGTATTTCTTTTTGTCGCGCAGGAAAAACACAAAGAGCCGTCCCGTTTCCCAGTCGATGCAGGTGGTGATGTCGGTGGAGGTGCTGGCGCCGTCATCGACGATGGTCTGGAGCTTCGACCAGGTCCGGCCCCGGTCGGTGCTGCGGCGCATCACAATGTCGGTGTCGCCGACATCGCCGATGCCGTGGTTGCGGCGCTCGACGATGGCGAGGATGTCGTTGTTCGGCGCGCGGATGATGGCGGGGATGCGGTAGTTCGGTTTGTTGTCCGGCGTGGATGGAAACAATTCCATCGTTTCAAACAAGGGCGCGGCCCCGAGGGGCGCGGCCAGAATCAACAGGAGGAGGAGGACAGGGCGGCTGGTTTGCATGGATGGAAAAAGACTTGGTTTTTACTGTTCACGGATTAACATAGATTATCATTCACAAAAATCTGTGCCAATCCGTGCAATCCGTGGACAGTTTAATGATTTGTTTTTTAACCGAAGATGGACGCGGATAAAACTTCCGAAGCGATGATTTGAATCTGTGTGCATCTGTGGTTTAATTTAATGGTTCGTTATTTTTAGACAGAATGAACAGAATTTAATAGAATGAACGGAATGGATTATTTATTCTGTTAATTCTTCTTCATTCTGTTCATTCTGTCTAAAATGATGGTTTGTTTTTATTGAACAGAAGAAAACGAAGGGAACGAAGAAAGCCTTTCATTTCATATGTCTTGTTCGTTTTCACCTTCGTTGCCTTTGTTTCCTTCTGTTCAAAATAATGGTTCGTTTTTTACCCACCAATCTTCACCAAGTTCCGCTGATGATTTTATTAGTGTTCCGGAAATTAGTGGTTTTTAATTAGTGGAGATTAGTGGTTGAAATTTAATGGTTCGTTTTGCCCGGTCAAAAAGTTGCCGGAGTTATCCGGCGGAGACGCCGGGCGGCGCGGCGAGGGTGGCGCCTTTTCCATAGTCAGGCATGATGCGGATGTCTTTTTTCACGATGTGGGCGCCCTCGACGGTTTGCATGATGAGCCTGAACAGGCGGCGCGCGAACGAGGCCTCGTCAAAGGAATAGCGGGTCGGCACGGGATGTATATAATTCAGGAACGCGTCGTCGTCGCGGCACACGAGCGAGATGTCGGCGGGCACCCGCAGCCCGAGGCCGTGCAGGTAGGTGAGCACAAGCAGATAAAAATGCGGGTTGGCCACAAGCATCGCGGTCGGGCGCGGGCTGGCGGGGCCGCCGCGGAAGAGGCGGTCGAGCGTCTTGATCATGCTGTTGCCGGTGTTCTGGTGGTGCATCACGAAGCCCTCGACGGCCCGGCTGCTGGCGGCTTCGATGCCCTCGGCAAACCCGCGTTCGCTGGCGACGTCGCCGGCCTTGGTGGATTTTTCGGTGAGGAAAACGATGCGCTTGTGCCCGAGGCTGGTCATCTGGCCGGCGGCGTGCCGGCAAAGCGCGTGGTAGTCGAGATCGACAAAGGGCAGCTTCAGCCCCGGCCCGCATGTGCCCGACACGACGCACGGGATGCCCTGCTCCTGAAACCACAGTTTCACGCGGTCGGGCACGAGCGTGAGGATCCAGCAGTCATGGGGGTTGTCGGTGACGAGGCGGTGCAGGCGGCGGCCGGACCCGACGTCGAAGTAATGCTCGCCGTGAAACAGGTGCAGGCGGAAGCCGAGCTCGGCGAGATGGCCGCGCAACTCGTCCACGATGAGGGCGGTTTTCGGGCGGAGCGCGGTGAGGGGCTGGGGCATGAGCAGCGCGACGGCGTGGCGCCGCTTTTCGGTGACGGGCCGGCCCCGCCTTGAGACGATGCGCGTGCCCAGCGGGTGCTCGGCCCGCACGATGCCGTCGCGCCCGAGTTGCGCGATGGCGGCGCGCAGGGTGTTGCGGCTCACGTGCAGCGATTTCGCCAGCGCGCGTTCGCTGGGCAGCCACTCGTGCCAGATGTTTTTGTCGATGCCGGACTGGATGGTCCCGGCCACCTGGCCGACGAGGGAGTTTCGCTGGGGCATCAAATCCATCAGGCTCTCGACCAGTTCGATCTTGCGACGGTCGGGACGGCGGGACGGCAGACCCGGGGGTGGGGAAATGGCGATCATGGCGAATCAAAAAATGAGGGAAAGGAGGCCGCTGCATGCGGCGGAGGCGGTGCGGGGCGGTCGGCGGGACAGCGTGGCCGGCTAAATCAACGCAAATTCCGCGCTCCGCAAGCATCAAGCCAAGGTTCTGCAATTGAACCATGACAAGCTCCGCGCGAGGCGCGGGGAAGCCCCGGAAAATCTCAGAGGGAGCGCGGCCTCGGCGCGCGCAGGGCCCCAAGGGCGGCAAGGGCCCCAAGGGCGGCGTTCCTTGCGCAAGCGCGTGCGCGGCCATCGAAAACGGCGGGGAGTTTTATCTCCCGGCAAAGCCGAGGCCGCGCAGGAACGTCTCCATGCGCCGGAGCGTTTCCTCGTAGAGCGCGGCATCCTTGAACATGTAGGTGTGGATCGCGCCCTCGACCGCGACGAGTTCGATCGTGTTGCCGGCCCGGGTCATCGCGAGCCGGAATTTCTCCGCGCCCTTGAACGGCGTGGTGGTGTCGCCCGTGCCGTGAAACAACAGCGTCGGCGGCGCGCCTTTCACCACGCGGTCGGCGGGCGACAGCTCTTTCCAGCGTTCGCCGATTTTTTTGCCGCCGTAGCCCTCGGCGGACGTGTCGATGACCGGGGAAAACAACACCAGGGCCTGCGGCGCGCACGGCACGGAGAGGTCGTCGTCCGCTTCATCGACGCCGGTGAAGAGCGCGGTGGCCGCCGCCAGATGCCCGCCCGCCGACGCGCCGCCGGCCGCGATGCGGTCCGGATCGATGCCGAGCCCGGCGGCATGCGCGCGGATGTGGCGCATCGCGGAACGGGCGTCCTTCACGCAATCGAATACCGTCACCTCCGTGCCCGCCTTGTAACGGCGGTATTCCACGCTGATGCCCACCATGCCGTGTTTCGCCGCCCATTCGGTGAATGAAAACATCGAGCGGGGGCTGCCGGACGTCCAGCCGCCGCCATGATACGCCACGAAACACGGACGCGGCCCGCCCGCCTTGCCCGGCGGCTCGAAAACATGCAGGCGCAGCTCGCGGCCGTTGATTTTTTTATAAACCAGCTCGCGCGACGGCTGGATGGTTTGCACCAGTTGCCCGACATAAGCGGGCGCCCGTTTGGACGCGGCGGGGGCGGCCTGCGCCGGCAACGGCGCGGGCGCGAGCTGGCTGAGCATGACGAAACACAGACCGGGGATGATGGATTTCATGGTGCAGGGAGGAGGGAGGAGGGACTTGCGGCGGCGTTGTGGAGGACCGGCGTCGGAGCGGCGGACACGAGATGTTGCGCGAGGACGCCGGCGGCTGAAAAGCGGTTAATCTTGGTTCCCGCGGTGCACCATGCGCGAGCCCGCGCAAACAACCAGGCCCCGCGCCAGCCGGGTTTCCCGCCCCTCCCGAAAAACAAAGAGCCACGGCTCCCTTGGCGGCCGTGGCTCTTTGCGCCCCACCCTTGTGGTTTGCGTTTTACGGCACCGGCACCGCTGATTGGGCGCGCTGATGGATGGTCTGCAAAACCTCGGCGGCGACCCGGCGGCACTCCAGTTCCCCGGCGAGCTTGGATTTGCCGACAAAAAATTCCGCGATGTGCGAGACTCCCTCGTGGCCGCGAATCCGGAGGGTTTCCTCGATGCGCCTCAAGACCGCGCGAAGCTCGGCCGCGCTTGCGGCGTCGAGCTCCTCGATCTTGCCCGTGTCCCTGCATATCACGTGATAAGGCGGCTCCTCGTTGTTGAGCGTGAGCTGGTAGGCGCTGGTGCCGTTGTGGAAATAGCTCAGGCGCACCAGCCCGATTTCCTGAAATACGGACAGGCAACGATATACGGTGACAAGGTCGCAGGTGTCAGGCGGCAGGTCGCCATGAATCTGCTCTATGCTGGCAGGCAACGGCCTCTGAATGAGCGAGGAGAGAATGGCAATGCGGGGCTGCGTGATTCGGAGACCCGAGGCCTTCAATCGTGAGCACGCAAAGTCGATGGAGGATTGGGAGGTGCGATCGGCGCTGAGTGAGGCGATCGGGTGGTTGGTTTGTGTTAACGCAATCATGCTGGTAAATGTCTTTAGAAAACCTTGTCGCATTGGGAATGCAATAAAATAATTTTAATTTTTTCACAAAATCACACTAGCGCAACCACCATACATAGTTGGCCCTTTTTTTCAAGCTGCGCGCAAGCTGCGGGATTGCCCCGCCCGGCCTTTTCCTCCACGCTCGCCACCCTCCCAGTTTCACCGCACCATGCAGGACGTAAAATTCAACGAGGTCGTCGAGCAAATCTGCAAAGAAGACCCGCGCTATGACCGGCGCGCCTACTCATTCGTTCGCGAAGCGCTCGACCACACGGTAAAGACCATCCGCAAAAAACAGGCCGAAAAGGGCGCGCATACCCGTCACGTCAGCGGCCCGGAACTCCTTGAGGGCCTGCGTCAATATGCGCTCGACCAGTTCGGCCCGCTCGCAAAAACCGTTTTTGACGACTGGGGCGTCACCCGCTGCGAGGACTTCGGCGAAATCGTCTTTAACCTCATCGACTACAAAATCTTCTCGAAAACAGAAAACGACCGCCGGGAGGACTTTGCCGCCATCTACACATTTGAGGAGGCTTTCGTCCGGCCCTTCCTTCCCGCCCGCAAACCCCGCGCCTTCGCCGCCGGCCCCGCGGCGTAAACCCGCGCCCTCACCACGCCGCGCCCGCCGCGGCGCATCCGCCTTCCGCCCCGCCTTTTTCGCCCCAGAAACCGCGCCCGCGCCTGCCTGCGCGGCGTTTTTTGCCTCGCGGTCCCGGCCCCGTTCGGCAGCCTTGCCCATCCTCATGCCCGCCAAACACACCGCCCGCCCGCGCACCAAAAAACCAGGCCGCCCGGCCGCCGCCCGGCCCTCCTCCGACCTCGCCCTGCTTGCCCCCTTCTGGCGCGAACCCGTCACGCGCACCATCCTCCCCAACGGCCTCACCGTCCTCCTCAAACCCGACGACTCCGCCCCCGTCGCCTCCGTGCAAGTCTGGGTGAAAACCGGCAGCATTCACGAAAACGCCCACCTCGGCGCCGGCCTCTCGCACTACCTCGAACACATGCTCTTCAAAGGCACCGCGCGCCGCGCCGGACGCGAAATCTCCGCCACCGTGCAGGCCCGCGGCGGCTACATCAACGCCTACACCTCCTTCGACCGCACGGTCTATTACATCGACCTCCCCTCCGAGCACGCCGCCATCGCCATCGACCTGCTCGCCGACCTCGCCCTCCACTCCACCCTCCCGGAGGATGAAACCGCCCGCGAAAAGGACGTCATCCTCCGCGAGATCGACATGTGCCGCGACGACCCCGACCACCGCCTCTCCGAGGCCCTCTTTGAAACCGCCTTCCGCCAGCACCCCTGCCGGTATCCGGTAATCGGATACCGCTCCCTCTTCGCCTCCGTCACCCGCGAGCAGCTCCTCGCCTATTACCGCGCCCGCTACGTCCCCAACAACCTCACCCTCGTCATCGCCGGCCGGATCGACCCCGCCGCCATCCTCCCCGAAATCGACCGCCATTTCGGCCCCGCCACCCGCGCCCCGCTCGCCCCCGGCCTCAACCCCGGCGAACCCGTCCAGCTCGCCCCCCGCGCCCTCCACCTGCACGAGGACGTGGAAATCACCCGCGCCGCCCTCGCCTGGCAAATCCCCGGCCTCACCCACCCCGACACCCCCCTGCTCGACCTCCTCGCCACCATCCTCGGCGCCGGCGACAGCTCCATCCTCTGGCAGGCCATCCGCGAAAAAAAACGCCTCGTCCACTCCATCGACGCCCACTGCTGGACGCCCGGCGCCACCGGCCTCTTCACCATTTCCTGCACCTGCGACCCCGCCAGACGCGCGCCCGCCGCCGAAGCCGTCCATGAAACCCTCGGCCATTGCGCCGCCAGCCCCCGCGCGCTCACCCCCGCCCACCTGAAAAAAGCCATCCGCCAGCTCACCGTCGCCGAAATCAACACCCGCAAAACCATGAGCGGCCAGGCCGCGCGCCTCGGCATCGCCGAAGTCGTCATCGGCGACCTCGACCACGCCCGCGTCTATTTCGAACGCCTCCACACCGCCACCCCCGCCGACCTCCGCCGCGTGCTCAAGACCCACCTCGTCCCCGAACACCTCACAACCGTCTCGCTGAACCCCGCCGAAAACAAACCCGCCGCCGCCGCCGACACTGCCGCCGACACCCCTCGCAACCGATCCGCTCGCAAAACCGCCGCCG
>JAITDF010000700.1 GCA_031282705.1 Opitutaceae bacterium
CGCTCTTCCGATCTACTCGGCGTAGTGATAGGCGATCAATTCGTTTATTGTTTTAATGGTCATGGCGTGATGGTGAGGAGCCGGCAGGCGATTGCAGTTGCGGTTGCGATTGCCGCCAGCGCGGCAACCGTGGCGCCGGCGATGATGAGCGCGGCGCGGTGCGCGGCGCGGTGCGCGCCGGCGCGCATCGCGTGCAGAAGCAGGGCGCGGTCACTGGGAGTCATTTTTCATGTCCTCCTTCGCGCCGTGGCCGGCGGTAAAATACATTCTCAACTCCATAAAAACGGGGCCGAGTTGCGTGGCCGTTTTGGCTGCGAGAATTTTTTTGTCGCGCATGCTTTGGAAAAGCAGTCGCGCCATCTCGGCGGCAAAAAGAGGGACCGCCTCCTCGCCGTCTGTGTCGCCGTCTATAATAATACGGTGCCTGCCCAAAGTGGCTCCGTCAGGCTGGTTGTCGGGTGTATTCGTGGTTGGCATGGTTGTGTTTGTTTATGGTTTGGTTTCGTTTTTGCGGAGCAGGCCGGAGGCGGCGCGCAGGGCGCGCGCCCAGCCGTCGTGGTCGAGCAGCCGCCGCACAAGGCGGGGCGCGGTCTCGCCGGCGTCCGCCGGCAGCGCGGCGCGCAACTCCGCCGCGGCTTCCTCGTGCCAGGCGGCGCAGGCGCGCAGGGCGCGCGTGATGTTCGCCGGCGTCTGCCAGCGCGGTGCTTTGTTTTTGTTCATGCCTCGCCTCCCTCTTCATCGGCGGCGGGCAGCGGTTCCATGTCCACGGCTTGCAGGTGCGCGACGGTGATTTGTTTTTCCCGGCGGCGGGTGGCGAGCAGGCGCGCGGTGTTGAGCTTGTGGAAAAGCACGCGCAGGCCCCATTGCGTGCCGCTCCATTTTTTAAGGTGGTCCCACGCGCGGGCGTCGTCCGCCACGGCGAACTCGCGCGCGATGGCCGCGAGGTCGCGGCGCGGCGGGCGCTGGTCGAGGCGGAGGATTTCATCCTCGCCGCCGATGCGCCCGAGGAACTGCGCCCAAAACGGGTCCCGCGCCGTGATCACGCGCCGGAAGCTCGGCACCCACGTCAGGATGACGCAGCAGCCGGTGTCGTCCTGGAGCTCGTGCAGGTAGTTGAAAATCGGCTGCTGGTCGGGCGGCGTGTTGGGGCGGAAGAGGCGCTGCACATTGTCGACCACGACGGCGCGGGCGCGCCCGTCGGTGCCGGTGCCGCTGAGAAACCGCTCGATCTCCAGCTCGCGCTGCACGATGCCGGCGCTCATTGCGACCATGTAGCACGCGCTCAACTTTTGTATAAAGCGCGTGCGCGTCGCCCGCGCCGGAGCCTCCAGATACACGGTCTCGCAGTGGTTGTTAATCACTGTATAATGTTTGAGCGCGGCGGTTTTGCCGGCGCCGGTCTCGCCCTCGATCCCGCCGAAACGGCACACGGCGTCGGCGCGCCGGCGCGTCTCGATATAATCGCGCACCAGCGCCCAGTTGCGCGTCTCGACAAAGGGGATGGCGCCGCTCTCCTCGCGGGCGCGGGCGTGGGCGCGGAAGGCCGAGACGTAACGGCGGAAGACGCCGGCGTCGCCGCCGCTTTTGAAGTAGTGCCCGCGGACGACCTGATACCAGTATTGGTCGCTGGGGTCCTTCCCCGAGCGGTCCTTCAGGCCGAGGCTCCGGGCGATGGCGCCCAGCATGGCGTGCTGGTCGTTGCACTTCGCCCGCACGTAGTGCCAGAGCCACACGGCGTCCTGGCGGATCTCCTCCGGGTAGTGCGCGAAGAGTTCCTCGGCCTTGGCGGCGCTGCCGGTGAGTCGCGCGCGTTGCGCGGTGTAGGCGTTGTAGGTGGGGGCGAGCCCTTGGGCGTCGTCCCGCGTTGCGATTTTCGGCGCGTCCGGCGCCGTGGCGGTGGTTTCTGTTGGTGGTTTCATGGGTGGAAAAAACTTTGCCGGAGGCTGCCTTAATCCTCGTTTAGCGCGGCGTAGAGGGAGCCTTCGGCTTCGCCGTCGCGCGCGCCGGGCGCGGCGATCTCGGCGAGCACGGCGGCGCGGGCGCGCTCGCGGTTCCGCGCCCTGGGTTCCGGCGCCCGCCGGGTCGCGCCCGCGGCGCGCAGGATGGCGGTGTTGGCCTCGATGTCGCGCTGGATGCGCTGGTGCATGGGCCGCGCGGCGGCGAGCACGGGCGCGAGCAGTTCGCGGTGCGCCTGCATCTTCCGGCCCATCGCGCGCGCCAGGCCGTGCTCGTCGGCCTTGCTCGGCACGTCCGTGCGCTCGCACCAGCCGAGGAAGCGGCCCTGCGCGTCGCAGCAGTAGAGGCGGGAGGGGTTCACGGCGGAGACGAAGGTCGCGTAGTTTTCGCCGGGCCTCACGGCGTCGCGGCCCGC
The DNA here is from genome assembly GCA_031282705.1 of Opitutaceae bacterium. GTDB lineage: Bacteria > Verrucomicrobiota > Verrucomicrobiia > Opitutales > Opitutaceae > Termitidicoccus. The sequence goes on from JAITDF010000700.1 coordinate 2,372, forward strand.
GGCGCCGCCGTGCAGCGCGCCCTCGTAGTGGTGTTCATCCGGGCCGAGGGCGTCGGCGTCGAAGTGGAAGCGCCCGTCCTTTCCGGCGCGCCGTTCCTCGGCGTGCTCCATGCCGATGAGCGCGGGCAGGCAGTGCGGGGGCAGGCGGGTGAGGGTGGCGGCGTGACCGGTGAAAACCTCGCGTGGCGACATGCGCCGCGCGCGCACGAGGCGCGGGTCGGCGTGCAGGTGCGCCGCGAGCGCCTCGCGCGCGGCGGCGGGCAGGGCCAGCAGCTGCGTCTGCGGCGCCCAGGCGGCGTCGGGGGCGAGGCGGTATTCCGGCGCGACGAAGCCGCATTTCTCCCAGCCTTCCAGATCGTGATCGTCGCGGCGGTTCATCTCCTCTTGGAGCAAGTCGGCGATCTCAATGACGGTGCCGAGCGGCGGGGCGGGGAGGCGGAGCATGGCGCGCAGTCCGGGCGGTATGGCGAGGGCGGCCTTTTGCAGGGAGAGCTGGTGTCGCTCCTGCCCGTAAAGCTCCTCCGGCGCGTCGAGGCGGGAGTTGGTGCCGGTCTGCATGGGGAGGAGCAGGCGGTCGCTGAGTTCGTTTTGCACGAGGTGTCCGAGCGATTCGAGCGCGGCCTTGAAGCGGGGGTTGCCGCCGCTTTGCCCGCCGTAGAGTCCGGGGGCGAGCGCGCCGTTGGAAATGGCGCCGCGCGCGATGGTGATGGCGCCGTTGGAAAAGCGCGCGATCATGTCCTCCTTCTCGCCGGCCACGTTGGCCGTGCCGTGCTCCATCATGAGTATGCAGCCGGCGGCATTGTAGCCCGTTTCGCAAAGCACGTGCGCGATCAGGAAAAGCAGTTCCCGCTCCTTCAGCCGCTCGAAGCGCCCGGAGCGGTCGTTGAGGATTTCCGGCTTGTAGCCGCGGGCAAACTGGCAGCCGGAAAGCAACTCCAGCACGTGAAACTGGAGCAGCCGCCGCGCGCCCATCTGGCCGGGCACCGTGACTTTGAAATTGTGCCACATGTCGTCGAAAACGTAGCGCGCCCCGAAGGGCAGGCCGGCGCGGGTGGAAAGCACGCCGGGCAGCAGCGGCGCGGCGGCTTTCAGCCCCACGTTGGCCACGCGGTCGGCGAGGCGCGTGGGGCGGCAGGGCGGGCGCATGAG
>JAITDF010000527.1 GCA_031282705.1 Opitutaceae bacterium
ACCCGCCCGCCGCCGCCGCGCCGCCAGCGCCAGCGGCGGCGGAGGAGGCACCGGCGGCTCCGGCGGCGGCGGTGACACCAACGGCAGAGGCACCGGCACCGGCGGCGACAGCACCGGCAGCGGCGGAGGCACCGGCACCGGCGGCGCCGCCGCACGCCTCCAAGGCCGCGCCGACGCCCGCGAGCGCCGCCACCGCGTGCCATTTCAAGCCGAGCATCACCACCAGCCCGATCGCGCCAAACGCCCCGATGCGCGAATCGCGCATGATCTCCATGATGCGCGCCCGCGTGTGCCCGCCGCCGAAGCCATCGCACATGTCGGCGAACCCGTCCTCATGGAACGCGCCCGTGAGCAGCAGCGTCGCCGCCAGGCTCGCCCCGCTGGCGACGGCGGGCGGCCACACCTTCAGCCCGGCCCACCAGACCGCCGCGGCCACCGCGCCGGCCAGCCACCCGACGAGCGGGAAATACATCGAGGAGCGCTGCAAGTCGGCGTCCTCGTGATTCGCGAGCGAGGGCAGCGGGATGCGCGTGAAAAACATCACGGCGGAATGCAGGGCGCGAAATTCGTTGCGCAAAAACGAAGGCATGGGAGGCCGGCAGCGTGTGAGCGGGCGGTTGCGGACGCAACAAAGGATGCGCCCCCCCGCCCCTCCCGCCTCCGCCCCCGCCTCCACCCATAATCGTTCTCGTTCTCTTACTCGTTCTCGTTCTCTTTGTCTTTCTTCTTTCTCTCTTCCGCCTCTTGTTTGTCGGAGCGCCCGCCGCGGAAATCTGAGAGAACGAGAACGAGAACGAGTAAGAGAACGAGAACGAGTTACAAGGGCGGCTCCCTCACTGTTACCCTGAAAAATTTACCCCCCCGAAAAACAAAACCCTTGAAAAACCCACGCCCGCGCCCTAACCGCCTGCCCCACACATGAAGTCACTCATCATTGCGGAAAAACCATCCGTGGCCGCCGACCTCGCGCGCGCGCTCGGCAAAATCCCGAAGAAAGGCGACTGCTACGAAAACGACTCCTACGTCATCGCGGCGGCCGTCGGCCACCTCGTCGAGCTGCTCATGCCCGAGGACATCGACCGGAAAAAATACGGCTTCTGGCGCCTCGAAACCCTGCCCATCATCCCCGGCAAATTTGAACTCAAACCCATCCCCGAGTCCAAGGACCGCTTCGTCCTTCTCAAAAAACTGCTCGCCCGCAAGGACATCGCCCAAGTCATCAACGCCTGCGACGCCGGGCGCGAGGGCGAGCTCATCTTCACCTACATCTACCAGCTCGCCAAATCCACGCTCCCCATCAAACGCGCCTGGATGCAGACCATGACCCCCGGAGGCATCCGCGCCGCCTTTGCCCGCCTCCGCGACGCCGGCCAGATGGCCGGCCTCGCCGACGCCGCCCGCTGCCGCTCCGAAAGCGACTGGCTCATCGGCATCAACGGCACCCGCGCCATCACCAAACGCATGTTCGGCTCCCGCGCCGGCAACGTCGCCTCCGTCGGCCGCGTGCAGACACCCACCCTCGCCATCGTCGTCGCCCGCGAACTCGAAATCCGCAACTTCCAACCCCGCGCCTACCACCGCCTCACCGCCACCTTCGCCATCACCAACGGCGATTACGAAGGCGTTTACCAGCGCCCCGCCTTCAAGAAAAAAACCCTCCCCAACGGCCAGCCCGACGAACACGACCGCGCCGACCGCCTCTGGGACCCCGCCGCCGCCGCCGCGCTCCACGCCGAATGCCGCGCCGCCGCCACCGCCGCCGTCACCGAGGAAAAAAAATCCGCCGCCAAGACCGCCCCCCGCCTCTACGACCTCACCACCCTCCAGCGCGAAGCCAACACCCGCCTCGGCCTCTCCGCCCGCCGCACCCTCCAAATCGCGCAAGCCCTCTACGAAAAACACAAGCTCATCACCTACCCCCGCACCGACTCCCGCGCCCTCCCCGAAGACTACCTCCCCCCCTGCCGCGAAGTCCTCGGCACCCTCGCCGCCGCCCCCGGCGACCTCGCCCCCCACGCCCGCCGCGTCCTCGACACCGGCTGGCTCCGCCCCGACAAACGCATCTTCAACAACGCCCAGATCAGCGACCACTTCGCCATCATCCCCACCGGCGCCGAACCCCGCCGGCTCGACGACATCGAAGCCCGCATCTTCGACATGATCGCCCGCCGCTTCGTCGCCGTCTTCCACCCCCCCGCCGAATACGACATCACCACCCGCCACACCACCATCGCGGGAAAACACCTCTTCAAAACCGAAGGCAAAGTCCTCACCTCCCCCGGCTGGCTCGCCGTTTACGGAAAAACCACCATCGACGACGAAAACACGGGCGCCCCCGCCCCCGCCAAATCAAACACCACGGCCTCCAAACCCCTCCCCGCCCTCGCCCCCGCCGACTACCGGCGCGACACGCCCGCCGCCCCCGCCGCCGCCGCCCAATCCGCAACCCCCAATCCCCAATCCGCAACCGCCAAAGTCGCCGGCACGCGCCTCCACGCCGAAACCACCAAACCCCCGCCCCGCTACACCGAAGCCACGCTCCTCTCCGCCATGGAAGGCGCGGGCCGGCTCGTCGAAGACGAAGACCTCGCCGACGCCATGAAAGAACGCGGCCTCGGCACCCCCGCCACCCGCGCCGACACCATCGACGGCCTCATCCACCAAAAATACATGGAACGCACCGGCGAGCGCGAACGCGACCTCGCCCCCACCCCGAAAGCCGAGTCGCTCCTCGAATTCCTCGCCGCCGTCCGCGCCGAGACCCTCACCAAACCCGACATGACCGGCGAATGGGAATACAAACTCCGCCGCATGGAGCACGGCCATTTCTCCCGCGACCAGTTCATGCGCGAAATCATCGACGTCACCAAAGGCATCGTCGAACGCACCAAAACCTACGAAGAAGACGACACCGCCGCCCGCCTCACCGACATCCCCTCCCCCACCGACCAAAAACCCCTGCGCGAAACCCTCCGCGCCTACAAATCCGAGGACGGCGCCCTCGCCATCTACAAAGTCATCACCGGCCGCAAAATCGAGGAGCACGAAATCCGCCGCCTCGTCGCCGACGGCGAAGTCGGCCCCCTCGACGGCTTCGTCTCCCCCCGCACCGGCAACCGCTTCTCCGCCAAACTCCGCCTCGTCCCCGACCCCGCCGACCCCGCCCGGAAAAAAGTCGAACTCGACTTCGGCAACAAAACCAACCTCGCCACCCTCGCCCCCATCTGGACCGACCCCGCCACCGGTGCCGAACTCTGCGAAGCCCCCGTCAACTACATCCTCCGCGAACGCGACCCCTCCGCCCCCGCCGGCTGGAAACAAACCTTCTCCGTCGGCCGCCTCATGTGCCGGAAAACCATCGAACCCGCGCAAGCCATCCAGCTCGTCACCACCGGCCGCACCGACCTCATCCAAGGCTTCATCTCCAAACGCGGGCGCCCCTTCGACGCGCACCTCCTCCGCAAAGGTGCCCGCATCGGATGGGAATTCCCCCCCCGCGCCCCGAAGACCGGCGCCGACGGCAAACCCCTCCCGCGAAAAACCAAAACCCCGCCCGACCTCGCCAAGGCCGAAAACCTCGGCCCCAGCAAACTCCACCCCGAAGGCACGCTCTACAAAACGGCCGACGCCTACCTCGTCGCCAAACCCGGCGCCGGCGACGCGCCCCGGGTCCTCTTTGAAGTCAAGCGCACCCTCTGCCAGAAAGACCTGCCCGAAACCGAAATCCGCCGCCTCCTCACCGACGGACGGACGAACCTGCTCGAAGGCTTCGTCTCCAAACGCGGCGCCCGATTCAACGCCAGCCTCGTGCTCTCCAAGGACAAAAAGAAAGCCGATTTCGAGTTCCCGCCGCGCTAACCCCGCGCCGGGAAAAGGGGCGGCGGGAAAAGAGAAAAGGGGCCCGGGCGTCCCCCCGCCCGCCCGTGCTTCGCGGTGCCACCGCCCAAAACCATGGGCGGGACGCCCGGGCCGCGCAATCCCGCGCCGCCGCGCGGCATCAGTCATGGGAACCCCTGAAAAACAACGCCTGTTTTTCCTGATTTCGACGGGAACCGCCCCGCCTCCTCTTCCGCTCCGCCCATTTTGAGCGCCCAAACGCCTCATTTGAGCGCTCAAATCCCTTCGTTTGAGCGCTCAAATTGTAACTGATGTTACGCAGTCGGCATATTTTGGTAGGGCGGTCTCGCCGAGACCGCCGTCGTTTGCCTCGTGGTGCTCGCGGCGGTCT
>JAITDF010000596.1 GCA_031282705.1 Opitutaceae bacterium
CCGCGTGCTCATGATCAACAATTACCTGGTTGCCAGCCAGCCTGGCGGCACCGCCTCCACCATCGCCGGGGCCGGAGCCCAAATCCTCTCCATTCGCAATATTTACGAAGGCATGAACAACCCCATCGTGAAAGAATCGACCGGACTCCTCCGCGCGCTCGACAACATCATGCTCGAACCCAGCAACGGCACGGTCGTCCCCGGCGAGGACAAGGTGTTTGTCCCCGGCTATTCGTATCTCGTGGAGCCTGCCGGCGAGACGCCCCCGCTGGATGCCGCCGCCGTCATCAGCGCGATCACCGCCTCCGCGGGCAACACCGCCGGAAAAGACTCGGCCTCGCCCGCCGCCACCGATGGCGCCGCCAGCATCACCGCGACCGGCCCGGGCGTGGTCACGGCCGGCGCCGCCGCCAATGTCCCCGGCGGCGGCGGCTTCACGCTGATCGCCCATGCAACCGGCTTCACGCCCGTTGCCCGCCAATGGTATCGCGACAACTTCGCCATCACCGGCGCGACCGGCGCCACGCATGACACCGCCAATGCGAACGCCGCCGACCACGCCGGAGCCTACTCGGTGGCGCTGACAACGCCCGCCGGCGAAATCGTTTTCTCGGGAGGATTCACCGTGAACGTCGCCGCCCTTGAGCCGCCGGCCATCACGACGCATCCCGTCTCCCAAACCGTAAACGCTGGCGAAAACGTGACCTTCACCGTCGTCGCGACCGGCGAAAACCTGGCTTATCAATGGATGAGAAATGGCGCGGATATTTCCGGCGCCGCCAGCGCCGGCTACACGATCACCGGCGCGCAGCAATCCCACGCGGGCAGCTACACCGTGCGCGTGAGCAATTCCGCCGGCTCGGACACCAGCAATCCCGCCACGCTCACGGTGAACGCCGGCGGCGGTGGGAGCGGTGGTGGCGGCGGCGGCGCGCCGGGTGCATGGTATCTCAGCCTGATCGCACTGCTCGTCCTTGCGCGTGCGAAAGAGGCCAGGCGGTGATTTTTGGCCATTGACCGCCAAGGAAAAAGGCGGGCGCCGCATCGCTGCCGCGCGCCTTTTTTGACATCATCCTAAATTCCGCGGCTGATGTTACGCAGTCGGCAGATTTTGGTAGGGCGGTCTCGCCGAGACCGCCGCGAGCACCACGAGGCAAACGATGGCGGTCTCGGCGTGACCGCCCTACCAAAAGCCTGCCTACCAAAAGACTGCCAAAAGACTGGCTGCCGCGTAACATCAGTTCCGCAGTTGAAACGAGAGTTCGTTTTTACCTGTCTCCAATTGCATTCCAATTGCCCGTTTGTGGCGACTGAAGTCGCCACGCCGCTTTCGGCGACTGAAGTCGCCGCCCCGATTCTCTCCGCCGTCGCGCCTTCTTTCGGGGCGGCGACTTTAGTCGCCGAAAGCGGCGGAGCCGCGCGACCGGGCGACTTCAGTCGCCCGCTCCGCTTCAACCCGGTGCGCTGATTTTCAACCGCGGAATTTAGGATCACTTTGGGTTGCGTCCGCGGACATCCCGCCGATGCTGCGCAGGCACGGCGGAGTGCAATTGCGAAAGGTGGCAGGAGTTAACAAACCCCAGCCCCCGTTATCCTCTCAGCTTACTGGCCAGATGACGATGGACTGAACACCGGGACAAAACAGGCGCGGCGTCGCCGGCCTTGCCGGCTCTTGGGTTACAGTGTTCCGGCCGCGGCTTCGTTTATAATGCGCAGGGTGTCCGCCCCAAACAGGTCGGGATGCATTTCGCCGGCGGCGACTTTGCCGACCGGGCCGGTCATCAGGATGGAATACCCGTCGCCAATCTCGATGCCGAGCCCGCCGCCGGGCATGTGCACGGTGAGGTTGCGGTCAACCAGGCCGAGCCGGTGTGCGACGGCGGCGGCGGCGCCGGCGCTGCTGCCGGAGGCCAGCGTGTAACCCGCGCCGCGCTCCCAGATTTCAATGCGGATGTTGGCGCGATCGCGCACGCCGAGGAACTGGACGTTGGTTTTGCGCGGGAAAAGCGGATGGGTCTCGATATGCGGGCCGAAGCGTTGCGCAAGGCCGGCGGTCACCGCGGCGGCGGGCAGCGGGAGCACGCAATGCGGATTGCCAATGGTGGCGGCGCAGAAGGTGAAGTCGCGCCCGCCGGCGGTGAGCGTTTCGTTGATGACCTCGCGCGCCGCGCCGGCGAGCGCGACGGGGATTTCCGCGCTGTCGAAACTCACCCGGCCCATCGCCACGGTGACGAGCCGGCCGTTTTCCTTCACGAGGGAGCGGACCTGGCCGCCGGGCGTCCCGATGGTGAAGGGCGCCGCGCCGACGCGTTTTTGGTCATGGAGAAATCGCGAAAAAATGCGCAGGCCGTTGCCGGATTTTTCGGCCTCGGAGCCATCGGGGTTGAATATGCGCAGGCCGAAGTCGCTGTTTTCCGAGGGCAGCGGCCCCCAGAGGATGCCGTCCGAGCCGACGCCGAAATGGCGGTGGCAGACGGCGCGGATCAGCCCGGCGTCGGGCGCGGGCCGCCAGGCGGGAAAGTCCGCGGGATCGAGGACGATGTAATCGTTGCCGAGGGCGTGGTATTTGTGAAAACGCATCGGTCTTATGGGGAGCATGGATGGGCGCGGATGGCACGAAAAAACAGAAGAAATCCCTGACTCGGATGGCGCCAAGTTAAGGGCGGTTATCGTCAAAAGTCGGACGATGGATGGACGGGTTGCGAAACAAATCCGGCTTAACTTACTGACTGGTGTTACGCGGCAGCCAGTTTTGGTAGGGCGGTCTCGCCGAGACCGCCGCGAGCCCCACGAGGCAAACGACGGCGGTCTCGCCGAGACCGCCCTACCAAAATCTGCCGACTGCGTAACATCAGTTACTGATGTTACGCGAAAACGAACCATTGTTTTGAACCGCGAAAAACGCCAAAACACGCGAAAGCAATTCCTTCCTTTTCGCGACATTTCGCGTTTTTCGCGGTTTAAATAAAACGAACCAAAAACCTAACCGCAGATGAACGCAGATAAACACAGATTCAAACCATCGTTTCGGAAGCCTTTATCTGTGTCCATCTGTGTTCATCTGTGGTTAAATAAAATGAACCATTGTTTTGAACCGCGAAAAACGCCAAAACACGTGAAAGCAATTCCTTCCTTTTCGCGACATTTCGCGTTTTTCGCGGTTTAAATAAAACGAACCAAAAACCTAACCGCAGATGAACGCAGATAAACACAGATTCAAACCATCGTTTC
>JAITDF010000001.1 GCA_031282705.1 Opitutaceae bacterium
GAGATAGACAGGCTCGCCGTTGAGGAGAAAACGCGCGCCGGCGACGCGGATGTCGCGGATGCCAAACGTGGCGGTGTGCGTGTGGGTGGTGGCGTCGCCAGCGTCTCCGCCGGAGGAGGAGGCGGCGGCGGAGCGGAGCGTGACGCGGCTTTCGTAGAGCTTGGGGGCGTCGATGCGCCACTTTTTCACGCCGGCGAGCGCGAGCGTGGCGGTGACGCTTTTTGCGTCGTGCGCGGGGGCGGGCAGGGTGGCGGTGGCGACGGGTTTGCCGGGTGCGGCGGGGTCGATGATTTCGACGGTGAGGGCGGCGGCGGGGGCGGGGGCGCCGGAGCCGAAGCCGCCGGGGCCGGGCCAGATGGCGACCTTCAGGCTCGCGGCGTTGTCACCGGACGGGGCGGCGTCGATTTTTTGCAGGGCGACATGCGCGGCGGGCAGCGATTCGAGCCGGATGGAACCGAGGAGCCCGCCGTAGTTGAGCCACGGATACAACTGGTCGTTGGGGCGGGTGCCGGTGCGCGCGCCGGGGATGGTGGTCATGTCCCAGGAATTGTCCACGGCGATGGCGACGAAGTTTTGTTTGCCCGGCAGGATTCCGGCGGCGGTGGCGTCGATGACGACGGGGACGCCGGCGCTGTCGTGCGCGCCGAGGTCGCGGCCGTTGATCCAGACGCGGCAGCGCTCGCCGACCGCGTCGAGCGTGAGGCGCCAGGCGGTTTCGCCGGGGGCGGGCCGGGGGGCGGTGAAGGAGCGGCGATACCACATGACGCCGGTGTATTCGCCGAAGCGGGCGTCAACCGTCCAGCAATGCGGCGCGGAGGCGGAGTCCCAGCCTTGCGCGGTCACGGGCTTGGCGCGATTCCAGTCCGCGGGAGGCTCGTGCCAGCGCATGGATTCGCCGCGGCGCTGCGTGTCCATGCCCAGGAACCAGCCTTCGCCGTCGAGGGAAATTTCGGCGGCGCGGACGGCGGGGGACGCGGAGACGAGCGCGAGGATTAGGAGGAGGAGGGTGGATTTATTGGATGTGTGGTGCATGGCGGGAAGGGAATGGTTTTTATCGGTTTTGAAGGGAGTGGTTTTATTTTTTATCGTTCTCGTTCTCTTACTCGTTCTCGTTCCCGTTCTCGAAACATCACGGATAAGTAAGAGAGAACGAGAACGATGGTTCAGGGCGAGGGTCGTTTGAGCGGGATGGCGATGTTATAGGTTTCGCCGCCGCCGGGTTGTTTGCCGGGCGAGGCGGCGCAGAAGAGGACGGCGGGCTCGCCGCCGGCGAGCCAGATTTGCGGGCGCTCCAGCGCGTGGAGCGGGACGCGCAGGCCGGCGGTCGTGGTGTATTCGGTTTTGCCGACGAGGACGCGGGGCGCGGGACTCCAGTCGATGCCGTCGGGCGAGCGCATCAGCGCGAGCGAGCGGCCTTCGTGGGTGAAGAAGCCTTTCATGTCCTTCACGACGGCGCGGTATTCGCCGTCCTGATGCCAGATGCACGGGTCCTCGGCCGGGAAATCGGCGCCGGGTTTGGTGAAGACGGGGGCGGGCAGCTTGGTGAACGGCCCCTCGGGCGACGGGCCGATGGCGACGATATGGGTGACCGGTCCGCCGAAAGGCAGGGGACGCTCCTTCGCGACGCCTTTGTAGATCATCAGAAAATCCCCGCCGGGCCGCCGCATGACGGCGGGATTCGCGCAGCAAAGCGCGTCGTGGAATCCGGGCGTGGCATCGATGAGCGGCCGGTCAAAGCGCCGCCACGGGCCGTCGGGCGAGTCGGCGACGGCGACGCCGATGCGCTGGTTGTTTCGGTGCGAAAAATTCAGCCCCTCCGCGGGTTTCCGGTTGCCGCGATTGCCCATGTAATAGAGGTAGTGGCGCCCGCCGCTTTCCATGACCGCCGGGTTGTGGGTGCAGTGTCCGTCCCAGAAATCCGGGCCGCGCGCGGGCAGCGCGACATCGACATGCCGGTAGGGACCGAGCGGGTGGCCGGCGACGGCGTGCGCCACCTCGCTGTGCGTCACCCAGGCGGAAAACCCCTCCTCGCGGCGCCAGCGCGAATAATAGAGGTGGCAGCGCCCGTCCGCGCCCCGCGTCATGGCGCCGCACCAGACAAACCAGCCGGGATCGCGAAAGATGGCGCGAGCCGGCACGGGCTGGAGCCAGCGGGCGAGGTCAAAGCTGGCGCCGGCGGGCGGCTCGTCCGGGCGGGCGGCGCGGCCCGGCGATGCGGCGCGCGCGGGAATGCGCGGGCAGGCGAGGGCGGCGGCGCCAAGGGCGGAGAAACGGAGAAATGCCCGGCGATGGATTGAGGAAGGCATGGAGTGGGAAAAAAAGAGGCGCGTGGTGCTCGGAGAGAAGGCGCGCGGCGGCGCGCGGCGGAAGTTTGTTCCGCCCAGCAACGCTTATTTCCGGCCGCGATGCAAACGCCGCGTCGGTCAACCGTTGACCCGCGCCGGGTGGCCCCGCCGGGCGCCGCCGTGCGCCCGCCGCCGGCGCCGCTGGCGCTGGCAAGACGCTGCTCTGACGTAACGCAGTCTGGCGGACTGTGTTACGCCACGCCGCCGCGCCGGCATTAACGGCGCGCCCGGCGTTGGTCTTGGATGAACCCGCTCCACACCCATTTCTGCTTCATTTCTGCTCCTCAAAATGAACACGCATCTCCCCCGCCGCCTGAAATTGCCGCCGCCCGCCGCCGCCTGCGTGCGATTTCTGCTTTCTTGATTCCTGCTTCCTGATGCTTAATTTCCCCCAATGCCCATCCGCCTCCACGACTCGCTCACCCGCACGACCCGCGCACTCGCCCCCGCGCAGCCCGACGGCATCTTCCGCTTCTACAACTGCGGCCCCACCGTTTACGCGCCCGCGCACATCGGCAACTTCCGCACCTTCGTCGTCAACGACCTCATCCGCCGCCTCCTCGAACTCGAATTCGGCCCGGCAAAAATCCGCCACGTCCGCAACATCACCGACGTTGACGACAAGACCATCCGCCGCTCCCGCGACGAACAACGCCCCCTCGCCGACGTCACCCGCCGGTGGACGGAAAAATTCCACGCCGACTGCGACGCCCTCAACTGCCTCCGCCCCCACCACGAACCCCGCGCCACCGACCCGCGCTTCATGCGCGAGCAGGTGGACATGATCAACACCCTCCTCGAAAAAGGAAACGCCTACCGCGCCGCCGACGGCTCCGTCTATTTCAAAGTCTCCTCCTTCCCCGGCTACGGCGCGCTCTCCCGCGTGAAGGAGCGCGCGCTCAAACCCGGCGCCGCCCTCGCCGGCAAACCCGCCGCCGCCGCCGCGCACGACTCCGACGAAAAAGAGGACGGCTCCGACTTCGCCCTCTGGAAAGCCCATAAACCCGACGACGGCGACGTCCAATGGCCCGGCCCCGCCGGAGCCGACCCGGGCCGCCCCGGCTGGCACATCGAATGCAGCGCCATGAGCAAGGCCCTCCTCGGCCCCACCATCGACCTCCACACCGGCGGCGTGGACCTGCTCTTCCCGCACCACGAAAACGAAATCGCCCAAAGCCGGTGCTGCAACGGCGTCGAATTCTCCCGCCACTGGTATCACAGCGAGCACCTCATGGTTGACGGCAAAAAAATGGCCAAGTCGCTCAACAACCTCTACACGCTCGACCAGCTTCGCGACATGGGCCACGGCCCGATGGCATTGCGCTACGCGCTCCTCGCCGGGCACCCGCGCAAACAGCTCAACTTCACCCTCGACTCCCTGCGCGCCGCCGAAAAAAACCTCGCCACCCTCCGCGCCATCGCCGCCACGCTCCCCCCCGCCGCGCCCTCCGCCCCGCCCCCCGTCGTGCGCTCCCCCGCACCCCCACCCGCGCCCCCCGCCGCGCCTCCCGTCGCGCTGCCCTCCGGGTCTCCCGCCGCGTTTCCGCCCGCCGCGTTTTCGCCCGCCGCCCTCCCCGCCGCGCTCGAACCCGTCCTGGAGGCGCTCCGCGACGACCTCAACACCCCGGCCGCCCTCGGCGCGCTTTTCACCGCCGTCAACCGCGGAGCCGCCGCGTCGGGCATCGACGCCCCCGCCTTCGCGTGCATACTCTTTGCCCTCGGCCTGAATCTCGAAACCCCCGCCGGACCGAAAACCGGAGTCCCCGACGAAATCGCCACCCTCGCCGAACAACGCTGGGCCGCCAAAAAAGCGAAGGACTTCGCCGCCGCCGACCAGCTCCGCGCCCGCCTCGCCGCCGCCGGCTGGACCATGCTCGACGGCAAGGACGGCTACAAGCTGGAGCCCGCGAAAAAGTGATCCGGCAACTTTCTGCTTCCGTTTTGGAGCGCGCCCCTTAGCCTGCATCCCCTTCGCCCCGGAGAGGTGGCAGAGTGGTCGAATGCGCCTGACTCGAAATCAGGTTTAGCCTCACGGCTAACGTGGGTTCGAATCCCACCCTCTCCGCCAGTTTTTCACCCTCTGAAAACGCCCCTTCCCACTCTGAAAACGCCTGCCGGCGACGACGGCGGGCAATCAGTACGGATGCCTGAAAACAGATTAACAGCTGATGTTACGCAGTCGGCAGATTTTGGCAGGGCGGTCTCGCCGAGACCGCCGTCGTTTGCCTCGTGGTGCTCGCGGCGGTCTCGACGAGACCGTCCTACCAAAACTGGCCGCCGCGTAACATCAGTTAACCGGAATCAACTTGAATTCGGCAGGGGATGTGTCAACAGATGTGTCATAGCACTTATCTTGAAGGATGGAAAGGAACCTTGTCTCGTCTGGCGGACCTGGGGGGACGGGCGCAAAACCGCTTACTACCGGCAGATTATTTCCGGGCGCGAGCGTCGAAAATCGCTCGGCGAGCTCGCTCCGGACGACGCGCGCGCCTTGGTGCGCAAACTCCGGCGCGCGGCCTCCCTCGACGACATCGAGCGGCGGCTTGGGTTCGCCCGCGAGGTGGAAAAGCCGGTTGCGAGGGTGGCGGAGCTCCTCGCCGCCTACGACTCCCATTGCGCCGGCGCCGATCTTGAGGCGCGCACCGCGCATGAAACCAAAAACGCATTCCTGCTCATCCTCCGCCGCGCGCTCGACGGGGGGTGCGCGCCGGAGGCGGCGCCGCTCACGGCCTTCACCGTGGAGCTGCTCCGCGAGTTCGCCGCGCGCACTTTTTCCGCGCGAAGGGAGAGGTGCCGACGGCTCGGTCTCGACACCGAGCAGACCCGCGAGGCGCTTGCTTCGTGCCAGCGCACGATCCGTTCGACGGTGCGCCAGGCGCGCTCCCTTTTCTCGCGCGAGGCGATGCAGAGCCGCGCCTACGCCGCGCTCGGCCTCGACGGCCTGCCGGGCCTGCCGGCGGCGCTGGGGGTTTCTTTGGGCGAATCCTCGACCAAGCCCTATGACCCGCTGCCCGCCGGCACCGTCGAGCGCATCGGCCGCGAGGCCGCCGCGCTCAAGACCGCGAATCCCGCGCTCTGGCTTGCCTTCCAACTTGAAATCAACGCCGGCCTGCGCCGCGGCTCGGTGGTGGCGGCGCGGTGGGACTGGTTTGCCGATCGCGGCGCGGGCATCGACGGGGGGCGCTGGATCGACCTGTGCGTCCGCGTGGCCAAGGGCCGCAACTACACCCTGCGGATCGATCCCGCGTGGTATGACGAGCTGCTCGCCGTGCGCGCCGCCGGCGGCGGGGCGCGGACCATGTCCTGCCCGGCGCGGACGAGGCGGAGCGCGACGCGGTGTGCGCCGCGCTTGTGCCTTGGTTGCGCGAGCGTGGTTTCGCCGGCCGGCGGCAGCCGAACCATGAGTTGCGCAAGCTTTACGGCAACGCGAAATACTCCCTGTACGGGCCGGCGGAGGGGCAGCGCGCCCTGGGCCATTCGTCGCCCGTGCTGACTTCGACCGTCTATTCCGCCGCGCGCACGTTGCGGGCGTTGCGGGTGGTTTAGCCCCAATACTACTTAATTAGTGATTGACAAAAGAGAAGAAAACGAGAAGATGGGCGGCATATGGGACGTAATCGGAAGGATTTGAGCACAACAAGCAAGGTGGCCGGGAAACTGAGCTT
>JAITDF010000009.1 GCA_031282705.1 Opitutaceae bacterium
AGCGCACGTCGCGTCTCGTTTTTAATTATACAAAAGAAGGCTGGACATCCGACACCAGCCGGGTGGGACGCGGGCGCTTCACCAACTGGGCGACCGAGTCGCTCACTTATCATCTCGACGCGCCCATCACGGATTGGACGATCACGGCGTTTGTCGGTCCCGAGAGGCAAAACGGACCGCGCCCGTCAGCCGCGCTGCGGTTTGCCGGGCGCCTTTCCGCCGATGGCGTCGCATGGGGCGAACCGATGCCCTTTGCCGAGGAGCATGCGGGCGGGGATGACACCGGCTGGCGCACCGTCGCGCTGCGCCCGTGGAAAGGGGCGCGGGAGGCCGGCGCTAAATATATAAAAATTGAAATCACCGGTCCTTGCGCAAGCATGTATAACCAGATCGGACGGGTGGAAATCCTGACAGGCCGGAGATAAATATAATAAATACAACAAAACCCATGACATTAAGAAACACGTTCCTTTGCCTGTTCGTCCTGTCGTTTGCCCCCTGCCTTTCCGCGTCCGGCGCCGCCGGCGGCGATTCCGCCGACATCGTCATCTATGGCGCCACTCCCTCCGGCGTCATGGCCGCCGTGCAGGCCGCGCGCCTCGGCAAGTCCGTCGTGCTCGTCGAGCCTGGACGCCACGCCGGCGGCATGGCCGCGAGCGGACTGGGCATGACCGACATCGGGCGCAAGGCGGCCATCGGCGGGCTGGCGCGCGAATACTACCAGCGCGCATACGCTTGGTATAATTCGCCGGACGCCTGGAAACACGAGACGCGCGCGGATTATCTGCCGAAGCACAGGGACGCCTTTGACCATCCCATGAAAACGCAGTTTTTCATGGAGCCGCATGTCGCCGAAAAATTGTTCAACCAGTTTCTCAATGAAAACCGTGTGCCGGTCGTCTTCGGCGAGCGGCTCGATCGCGCCGGCGCCGGCGCGGCGAAGGACGGCGCGCGCATTGTCTCCATCCGCATGGAAAGCGGACGCGTCTTCGCCGGGAAAATGTTCATAGACGCCACCTACGAGGGCGACCTCCTCGCCGCCGCCGGCGCCGCCTTCATGCTCGGGCGCGAGGACAACGCGCGCTTCGGCGAGACGCTCAACGGCATCCGCTACCTCCCCGCCGAAAAAGTCAGCCCGTTTGTCAACCCCGGCGCCGTCGGCGGCGACCTGCTTCCGTTTATAGACCCCGCCCCGCCCGGCCCCGAGGGCGCCGGCGATCACCGCGTGCAAGCCTATAATTTCCGCTTCTGCCTCACCGACGTCCCGGAAAACAGCGTGCCGGTTGCAAAACCGGAGAATTATAATCCTGCTTTGTATGAATTGCTGGCGCGCGAGTTCCAATACCAGCCGAACCACTTTCCCGGCAAATCGCTCTTCAAGCTCTCGCCGATGCCGAACCGCAAGACCGACTCCAACAACCACAGCCGGTTTTCCACGGATTTCGTCGGCAACAGCCACGAGTGGGCCGGCGCCGGCCACGCCCGCCGCGCCGAAATCTGGCGCGAGCACCGCGACTACACGCTCGGTTTTTTGTGGTTCCTCGGGCACGACCCGCGCGTCCCGCAAAAAGTCCGCGCCGAGGTGCTGCGCTGGGGTCTGCCGCGGGACGAGTTTCAGGACGGCGGCCACTGGCCGTGGCAATTGTATATAAGGGAGGCCCGCCGGCTGCTCGGCGAATATGTCATCACCGAGCACGACTGCACCGGCGGCGTCGCGGCGGACGACCCGGTCGGCATGGGTTCCTACCACATGGACTCGCACCAGGTTTCGCGCTACGTGGACGCCGGCGGGCGGCTCCACGTCGAAGGCGGTTTTTTCCAGTCGGTTGACCCCTTCGGCATCAGCTATCGCGCGCCCACGCCCCGCGCCGCCGAGTGCGCGAACCTCCTCGTGCCCGTATGCGTTTCCGCCACGCACGTCGCCTGCGGTTCGGTGCGCATGGAGCCGGTGTTCATGATTCTCGGCCAGTCCGCCGCCACCGCCGCCGCGCTCGCCATCGACGCCGGCGTCGCCGTGCAGTCCGTCGATTATAAAAAACTCCGCGCCCGGCTGCTTCATGACAAGCAGGTGCTTGACTACGCCATGCCCGCCAAGTTCCGCGCGCCGACCGGCGACGGCGACGTGGGAAAAGCAGTCGGAATCCTCGTATCCAAAAATATAATAAACGCCGCCGACAAATCATACTGGCTCGCGCGCACCGCCGGCCCCGCGCTTTGCGACGGTGAAAAAGTCGCCGCCCTTTTGATAAAAGCCGCCGGACAAAAACAATCCGCCAAGAATGTCCATGCCGCAGTCGGAGTGCTGCTGGAGAATAACATTATAAAGCGTGGCGATTACTGGCGCGCCCAGGCGGAGGAAAACAAATTTTGCAACGGCCGCTACGTCGCCGAACTGCTGGTCATGCTGTCACGGCTGTGACCGCGCCGGCGCCGGAGGCAATGATTTCCCCATGAGCGAACTGCATTATTATTTTCCACCGTCAAGGGCGCCGGAGCCGCGCCTGCTGGAGGCTGATGTTTGCGCCTACGGCGCCAGCCCGGGCGCCGTCACCGCCGCCATCGAGGCGCGCCGGCGCGGGCGCTCCGTCGCGCTGGTCATAAACAGCGCGCATGTCGGCGGCCTCACCAGCGGCGGACTGGGCAACACCGACATCGGCAACAAGCGCGCCATCGGCGGCATGGCGCGGGATTTTTATAAACGCGTGGGCGCGCACTACGGCGTGGCCGAGGAATGGCGTTTCGAGCCGCATGTCGCGGAGCGCGTGTTTCACGAAATGCTGCGCGAGGCGGGTGTCGCGCCATTGCTGCGCGAGTATCCGTCGGCGGTCGCGCGCGAGGGCGCGCGGTTGCGCGAGGCGCGTTTTGAAAGCGGGCTGGTGGTGCGGGCGAAACAATATATTGACGCTTCCTACGAGGGCGACCTGATGGCGATGGCGGGCGTCTCGCACACCGTCGGGCGCGAAGGCAACGCGGTTTATAATGAAACATTGAACGGCGTGCAAATACGCGACACTCACCAGTTCGAGGCGGATGTTTCCCCTTATATTATTCCCGGAAACCCGGCGAGCGGCCTGCTGCCGGGCATCAATCCCGAGCCGCCGGCGCCGGCGGGCACGGGCGACGGCAAGGTGCAGGCGTATAATTTCCGCATGTGCCTCACACGGGCCGCCGACCGCCTGCCGTTTCCCAAGCCGGACGGATACGACCCGCTTGATTACGAACTGCTGGCGCGCTACCTGCAAACCGGCTGGAGCGGGTTGTTCGGAAAGTTCGACCCCATCCGCGGCGGCAAGACCGACACCAACAACCACGGCGCCGTCTCCGCCGATTATATTGGTGGAAACTGGGGTTTTCCGGCGTCGTCTTGGAAGCGCCGCGAGGAGATTTTTCAGGCGCATGTGCGCTGGCAGCAGGGGTTGATGTGGTTTTTATCCAACGATGTGCGCGTGCCCGCGCGCTGGCGATCGGCCATGCGGGAATGGGGGCTGGCCGCCGACGAGTTTGCCGACACCGCCGGCTGGCCGCGCCAGTTGTATATACGCGAGGCGCGACGCATGGAAAACGTGCGCGTCATCACCGAGCACGACTGCCTGGGACGGACGTGCGCGGACGATCCCGTGGGCCTTGGCGCCTACGCGATGGACTCGCACAACTGCCAGCGCGTGGTGGATGGCTTTGTCCGCAACGAGGGCGATGTGCAGGTTTGCGGTTTCAAACCCTATCCCATCAGTTATCGCGCGCTGACGCCGCGTCGCGTCGAGGCGGAAAACCTGCTCGTCCCGGTCTGCCTCGCGGCGTCGCACATCGCCTACGGATCGATCCGCATGGAGCCGGTGTTCATGATTCTCGGCCAGTCCGCCGCGCTCGCCGCGCATCTCGCGTTGGAACACGGATGCGCCGTGCAGGACGTGCCGTATGCGAGGCTTCGCCGCCTGCTTGACGAAGCCGGGCAGATGACAGCATGGGATGCCGGCGCCGGCGTCGACTATGAACCCGAGGCCGCCGTGCCGGTGGAACCGGCCGCCGAAAAATAATAACTGATGTTACGCAGTCGGCAGTTTTTGGTAGGGCGGTCT
>JAITDF010000020.1 GCA_031282705.1 Opitutaceae bacterium
TGTTGTATCAAATTCATCAATGAGGCTGCCATCGCGGACTTTGTCCAGCGAACCGCCGCCGCGCACGGTTTCCCAGCGGAAGGATGACGCGGCGAGGCGGTAGGTTTTGCCCGTGATGGCACCTTTCTCGGCATAATCGCGGGTGGAGAGATTGCCCGCGGGCGGAAACGGTTTCCCGCCGGTGCGCTCGCCCGGCGCATGCAGCGCGTTGGACCATGCGTAGCGCGCGGAGACCGGCTTTTTCACGGCGTCGCTGGTGAGACGGACGGAGTCTCCGTCGATGACGGCCCGGGCGGGATGATAAACACCGTCGGCGCCCGCCATTTCGAAGCCGCGCAGGGGCTGGCCGTCGAGCGTGCCGAGGCCCGCGCCCGCGGCATCCATGCGCAATGTCACGGTGTCGCGCCCGGCCGAGCCGTCCGCGGGCACCGGGCCGCGCGCGAGCAGCGCCTCGCCGTCAAGCTCGCGCCGCACGAGGAGTGCGATGCGTTCGCCAAGGTCGCGTTTGCGGCGGGCGTGCACCTCCATGTCGGTGTTTCGCGGCGTGGGCTCGTTCGCGCCGAGGTCGGGATATGCGGCCAGCAGCACGCGCGCGCCGGGCCGGTCGGCGCAGGCGACAAGCTCGGCCTGCGAGACGCGCATCCATTGGCGCGCATCCTCGCCGTGGGCCGAGTTGCGCGGCATGGAGGGAAGTTGCACCACGATGAACGCGGCGGAGGGCAGCCCCCAGCCCGCGCGCCAGTCCTTGATCAGCGCGATGAGCTGCGCCCGATACACGGCATGGGCGCCGGCGTTTGACTCGCCCTGATACCAGATGAAACCGCGCACGGGAAACCCGAGCAGCGGATGGAGCAGGGAATTATAACAGCGCGACGGCGGATTGGCCGCGCCTTTCATGTTTTTGAGCGCCTCGCGGCGCTCGGCGAAATCCGGACGCGAGCCGAGCAATTCGCCGCTCATCCACGATTCGATCGGCGTGCCGCCCCATGACACGCGCACGATGCCGACGGGCACATCCTCGCCGGCGCGCAACTTCGCGGCGCGCCACGCCCGCGCAAAATAAAAGCCGGCGGCGGTGAAGCGCCCCGCCTCCGGCACCGTCGGATGCCGCCAGACGCCTTCGCCCTTTGTCGGCGCGGGCAAATCCGTCTGCGGGGCCCCGTGGTTTTCCGCGAGCACCTGCTCCACGCCAAAATGCCGGATGCCGGCGTCGAGTTCCGGCGCGGGGTCGGGCTGCACCCAGCTGCCGTCCACGCGCGCGCTCCAAGGGCGCGTGGCATCCAGGTCGTCGTTGTGCGCGACGCTCAGGTTCATGTTCGACTGTCCCGAGCACAGCCACACGTCGCCGACGAGCACACCGTCAAATTCAAGCCTTTCGGCGCCGTCGCTCACGAGCATGGTCAGCGGCTTCGTGCGCGCGCCGGCGATGGCCGGCAGCGGGACGCGCCACGCGCCGCCGCCGCCGGCATCGGCGGACGCGGTGGCGAGCAGCGCGCCTGCCGCCCCGCCGTCGCGCAGCTCCACCGTCACACGGGAGCCGGGCCGCGCGCCGGCGCCCCGGACGGGAATCGGTTGCCCGCGTTGAAGCACCATCCCGTGGCCAAAGATGCGTGCGACGGTCAATCCGGCGCGGGCGGTGGCCGGCATCCAGGCAAAAACAGCGTATATGATAAGCAATGCCGTGAAAAGCGGGCTTGTTTTTAATGTCGCGGCGGTAAAAGACGCCCGGCGGGGATGGTTCATTTTTACACAAACGGGCAACGATTTGAGCATGCCCCCCAAGTAATGCACCGGCGGATTGGGGGCGCAAGCCGCCGTAGTATGACAAATCTGCCCAATAGTTAGAAAATTCGGGAGTGCGCCCTTCTTGCGCAAACCGCCGGCGGACGGGGCCGCCCGGCGGCCTCACACCTCCCGCGGCACCTTTGCCGTCTCGCGAAACCGGCGCGGGGCGATGCCGCAGTGTTTCCTGAACCATGTCGAAAAATCCGACAGCCGCGTGAAGCCCAGGTTGTAGGCGATTTCCTTGATCGGCACCGCGGTGCCCGCGAGCATCTGGTGGCAGTAATAGCGCCGCCGCTGGTCGAAGTATTGTTTTGGCGTCTCGCCGAGTTCCTGACGGAAAAGGCGCACAAACTGGCTCACGCTCAGGCCGAATTCCGAGGCGAGCCGCCCCTCGACCAGCTTTTGCGAAAGCGCCAGCTGGTCGAGCCGCTGGAGCGTGCTGACAATGCGCTCGTCGCAGATGCCAAGCCGCGACGGCCGCAGGCCGAGCGCGCAAAGCGTGTTGTATATTTCCGAAAGCCAGCGAAGCGTGGCGACCTTCACTTCCAGAAAATTATCAAACGGAATCGGCGCCGTCGAAAGCTGCACCGGGTCGCCGGGGATGACCGGGCGCGCCGTTTCCAGAAGCTGGCGCGCGACGATTTCGAGCCGGGGGAACCGCGCGGCGGGAAACTTGACGCTCAACCCGCGCTCAAAAAGCGGCTTCCCGTCCGGCCACGCGGCCTGAAAACGGACGGACAGAATCCGCGCGTCGTCGCTGAACTCCTGGTAGCGGTAGCCGGGCCACGGCACCATCCATTCCCCCGCGCTTGCGGTGGTGGCCTTGCCCTCCTGCCGCAGCGTGACCGAGCCGCGCCCGACCAGCCACGCCGCCATGTGGTCGGGGTGCCATTTGCCGCGGCGGTTCAATCCGGAAAGTTCCCCTTCGTAAATCCACGCGAGATTTGTTTTCAAGCCGGACCACTCGCGCCACCGGACATACAATGTCTCGGCCGGCGGTGGCGTTTTTGCTGGCAGGGAGGCGTCGGGCATGGCGGTGACAGGGTGGGTTGCGATGGCCGGCCATGAACGCCCGAATCTCCCAACTTTAGCAACGAAAAAACATATTGATGCCGGTTGCCGTGCCGGGACGGACGGGTTTATTCCCAAACCGATGCATCCCGATGCCCGCCCTCCCTCCCCGAGTTGGAACCGTCGCGATTTTCTTCGCGCCGGCGCGCTTGCCGCCGCCGCCTGCCTCGCGCCCGCCCGCGCCGCCGCCGCCGGGAAAAACGCGCCCGCGCCCGCGCTTGCGCCGCGCGACGAAATCCTCAAACGCATCGCCGGCGCGCGCCCGCTGCGGGGCGGACCGGTCCCCGCCGACCTCGCGCGCCGCCTCGGCACCGCCCATGTGAGCGGGCGGTATCATTTCACGGACAAGCCGTTTCTCATCGAAGGGGCGGAGCGCGTGCTCTCGCTCGGTCTCGGCTGCGTGAAATTCTGGTTCGCGAGCATCGGACGCGCCTATCGTTTCAACTCCGAGTGGAACCTGCCAGAGAGCTATACGTATAAACAACTGGCGGAGCATCCGTATTTCGCGCGGGCGCTGGATTTGCCGTTCAACGCAATCGCGCTGGAATTGTATCCGGCGAAATTATTGGACACGCCCGGCGCCGGCGTTGATTTCCTCGCGCCCGGAGCGGATTTTTCCGAGGACGAGCGGCAGACCCGCGAACTCGCGCAGCATCTGCTCGCAAAATACAAGGACCGCGACGTCACCTTCCTGCTGCAAAACTGGGAGGGCGACTGGATGTTTCGCGGCGCGGCGCGCAAGGAGTGGGCGCGCGGCGAGTATCCGCAACTGGAGCGGCGCGCGGAGGGTTTTGCCGGCTGGTTCGCCGCCCGCCAGCGCGGCGTCGAGCAGGCGCGCGCCGCGGCGCCCGGCGCGCGCTGCAAAGTGTTTCACGCCGTGGAGGTGAACCGCGTGTTCGACGCGCTCAAAAACATCCCGACCATCACGACGCACGTCCTGCCCGCCATAAGACCGGATTACATATCGTGGTCGTGCTACGACGGGCTGAAGACCGAGTCGCGCAGCGCGGAGAAAACGGCGGCCGGCCTCTGGCAGGGCCTTGACATCATACAACGGCACGCGCGCACGACGCAGCGCGACTTCGAGGGAAAGCCCGCCGTGTATATTGGCGAAATCGGTTTCCCCGAGGAAGTGGTGCCGGCGCCGGCGGTGGTGAAGATGATGGACGGCGCGATGGCCGTGATGTTTGCCCGGCGGATTCCCTATATATTTCACTGGGAATTATATTGCAACGAGCGCAAGGACGGGAGGCGTTTCCCGGTTGAAAAGCCCGAGACGGCGGCGGACCTGCGCGGCTTCTGGCTGGTGCGCCCGGACGGCTCGACCGGCCACACGGGCGAATATTTTAGGAAGCTGCTGGCAAACGCCGGCGGCGGAGGCGACAAAATGCAATGATATATCTGATGTTACGCGGCGGCCAGTTTTGGTAGGGCGGTCTCGCCGAGACCGCCGCGAGCACCACGAGGTAAACGACGGCGGTCTCGGCGAGACCGCCCTACCAAAACTGGCCGCCGCGTAACATCAGATATATCATTGCATTTTGTCGCCTCCGCCGCCGGCGTTTGCCAGCAGCTTCCTAAAATATT
>JAITDF010000047.1 GCA_031282705.1 Opitutaceae bacterium
AAGGCCACTACCATCCCTTATGCACTCCCATCTCCTGAAAAAAACTCCAAAAAAAAGTGTCACCCTCATAGCGGGACAACTGTTACCCTTG
Source organism: Opitutaceae bacterium (assembly GCA_031282705.1). Taxonomy (GTDB): domain Bacteria; phylum Verrucomicrobiota; class Verrucomicrobiia; order Opitutales; family Opitutaceae; genus Termitidicoccus. The sequence continues at coordinate 92 of JAITDF010000047.1, forward strand.
ACCCGGGACTATACACGCCGAGACCGCCCTGCCAAAATCTGCCGACTGCGTAACATCAGTTATGGAGTGCGGCGAGTTCTCGCCGCTTTCGATGGCGCGACTTGTCGCGCCGCCCCGGCGGCGCCGCCGGCGCGCCCGGCGCGGCGGGGGGCGGCGGGAGTTTCCGGCCGATCCAGTAATTGAAGAAGCGCGCGAACTCGAAGCCCTCTTTTTCCGGCTTGTTCAGCGCGGTGATGAGGATGCGGTCGGCGGGGCTCATCTTGGCGAACCAGGGTTCGTGCTCGGCGAGCGCGCCGTTGGTGGTCTGGATGGCGCGCAGGGTGCGCAGGTCCTCCACCGGCATCATGCCCGATTCGTAGCCGAGGATGTAGCGGAAGTTGTGGTCGCGGGGCAGGCGGTAGTAGAGGCTGTAAAAGGCGGTCATGTCGGAGCTGTAGAGGATGCCGCCGGGGTCGGGCAGCGCGTCCTGGAATTCCCCGACGGGGCGGGTCAGCACGGTTTTCAGGTTCTGGGAGTAGCGGCCGCCCAGGTCGGCGCCGAGGCCGAGGTAGAGCGCGGCCAGGCCGACGGCGCCGGCGATCCCTTTCTCGCGCAGGGCCAGCCGGTCAACAAACGCGAGCTGGCGGCACAGCCAGACCATCAGCGCCGGCAGCCCCCAGTCGAACAGGAAGCGCCCATACGCCAGCCCGAGCAGCCAGCCGATGATGGCGGTGAGGAAATCGGCCTGCCGCAGCTCGCCGGAGAGGCTCCCGCCGCGCAGTTTGCGCACGGCCAGGATCGCGGCGACGAGCGCGATGCTGAACACGGGCGAGACGGCGGGCTGGAATTCGGTGACGAGGTTGGTGGCGACGATGGGGCTCGCGTCCACGGAGTTTGTTATGAGGAAGAGGGGGAAGACAAAGATGTCATACCAGTCGCGCAGCAGCAGGGCGGCGGCGAGCATGGCGCAGGGCACGCAGGCGGCGGTGAGCAGCGCCTGGCGGCGCCGGCCGGCGAGCCAGAGGGCGAGGATGGGCACGCTCCACAGATACCAGACGGTGGGGTGCATGACGACGCTCACGGTCAGCAGCAGGAAGGTGAGGGGCGCGTCTTTGCGCAGGGTGCGTTTTTCGGGGCGCGACCAGAGGAAGAGCAGGACGACGAGCACGGTCATCGACACGGCGAAGGGGCGCCCGAGCAGCAGGCGCGAATACAGGCCCGGCTCGATGACGAGCATGATGGCGCCGGTGACAATCCACGCCAGGGGCGCGCGCGAGGCGGCGAGGCCGGCGAGCATGAAGCCGGCGAGGGTGAGCGTGAAGGAGAGCATGACGAGGCCGTCCTGGTTCAGGTAAAACGCCTTGCGCGCGAGGCGGAGCATGGCGTGCCAGCCGGGGTGGCTGTCCATCGCCGGGTCGAGGGCGGGGTTGAGCACGAGCACTTCGGACCAGGCGCGATTGTCCACGGCGAACGCGGCGTGGCGCAGGGCGTCGTCCCCCGGCAGGTAGCCGGTGCCGGCGACCTTGAAGGGGATCATCAAGAGCACGGCGGCGCCGAGGAACACGAGGAGCCAGTGCGCCAGTTTGTCCAGCGAATCGCGCCGCCCGGGGGCGGCGGGGGCGGGATTGGGCGGGTTGTTGTTTTTTGCGGACATGCGGCGGTGGTTTTGGAACATGCGGCGGAGGGATGCGGCGGAGGGATTGGAAACGTGCGGCGGAGGATGCGGCGGAGGGATTGGACAAGGTCTTTTATCGCGGCGGGAGCGCCCGGCGGCGGGGCGCGGCGGGAGCCCGGCGGGAGCGCGGCGCGGGCCCGGCGGGAGCGCGCGGCGGCGGCGCTCAGTGGCAGGCGGCGGGGGCTGCTGCGGCGGCGGGGGCGGCGGCGGCGGGTTTGTGGCAGGCGGCGGCGGCGACGGGGGCGGCGGACGGGCAGGCCGCGGCGGCGGCGGACGGGCAGGAGGAGGAGGAGGCGCATTTTCCGAGCGACACGGAATGCGCGATGCGGCGGAGGTCGGCGGCGTCAGCCTCGTCCAGGCCGTCCGGCACGAAGGTCGCGCGCGTGCAATCGACGCCGTAGAAGCCCTCGAAAAACACGCAGCCCGTCAGGTAGCGGCCCGCGGTGTTGGCGTGGATGGCGTCGAGGTGGAACAGCGGGAGGCCCTCCTTGTTTTTCCCCCAGAGCCAGCCGATGTTGAGGCTGCCCTTCTGGTCGGGGAGCCGGCCCGCGGGCGGGTTTTTGAAATCGAAGGCCGGGTCGGGCCGGTATTGCCAGCGCGGGGTGGCGCGCGCCGCCTGCATCGCGTCGCCGCAGGGCAGGATGCGCAGGCCGCCGTGGCGGGCGGAGAGGGCCGTGTAGGCGGCGCGCAGGCCGTCATACATTTTCTGCTGGGTGAAGCCGTCGTCTTTTTGGAAAAAGGGGTGGTCCTCGCGGTAGGCCCAGGTCTGGTGGATGAGGATCTCGGCCTTGGGCGCGAGGCGGCGCACCGCGTCGATGAGCTGCTTCGCGTGGGGCTCCTGATACTCCGGCTTGTAGCTGCGCTGGCTCCATTCCTGGATCGTGACGAAATCCCAGTCCACGGCGGCGAGCGCCTCGGGCAGGCTGACGTTGTCCTTGCCGGTGATGCCGAGCACGCCGGGGTTGTTGCGGTAGGGGCTGCCCTCGGGGTCGGCGGGGTTCGCGAGGGCGGCGTTCAGGTGGCGCGCGTGGCGTTGGAGCGAGCAGCCGCCGAGGTTGGCGCGGAAGAGCACGAGCGTCCGCCCGGTGGATTCGGCGAGCCGCGGCAGGAACGAGGTCGCGTCGTTTGCGAAGCTGTTGCCGATGGTGAGCACCCTGGCGGTGTCGCGCGGCGCCGGCCTGCCGGCGGCGGTCGTCCGGGCGGCGAGGCCCGTGCCGAAACTAAAAACTCCCGCCAGGATGCCTGCGAAGAACGCGGGCCGGCGCAGAAACAGGGCGAATGTTTTCATCGCCAGCCAGAAAAACGCCCGCCCGGAAGATTGCAAATACGATTCCTGTTATACAAATCACACCGCTGGCGCGCGCGCCCTCCCGCGCCCGGAATCTTTCTCTTTACTCTTTCTCTTTATCTTTCCTCTTTACTGATGTTGCGCATTTCCGTCGTACCGCAGGTTTCCAAACCTGCTTAAAAACTCACGCCTGGCCGCGAACCCGCAATCAGGCATTAGCTTCGAAGCAGACTTGGAAGTCTGCGGTACGACGGAGCCGTGTAACATCAGCTCTTTATCTTTATCTTTCCTCTTTCTCTTCGTCGTCCATCGTCCGTCGTCCGTCGCTCTCGCTCTCTCCGGCCCGTGCCTGACGAAAGAGAAAGAGAAAGAGGAAAGAGAAAGGGAACGAAAAACGATGGACGATAGACGATAGACGACAAAGAAAACGCCACCCACCATGTCCGCGCCGCCGCCACCACCGCCGCCGCAACCGCCGCCGCCCGCCGCCGCCTGCTCGCTGGACGCGCTGCTCCGCGCGCACCGCACGCTTCTCGTGCTCGACGCCGCCTCCGCGCGCGTGCAAACCGGCCTGCTCGACCGGGCCGGCGCGGCGCACTGGGAAACCGGCGACGCCGAGGCGGGCGCCGCGATTTTCGCCGGCGTGGAAAA
>JAITDF010000195.1 GCA_031282705.1 Opitutaceae bacterium
CAAACGACGGCGGTCTCGGCGAGACCGCCCCGCCAAAAGCCTGCCAAAAGACTGCCTGCCGCGTGACATCAGAGATAAAGATAAAGAGGAAAGATAAAGAGAAAGAGGAAAGAGAACGGACGCTTCCGCGTGACATCAGTTATATAAACCTATTTCTTTTCAGGGCCGGTGAATTCGGCCAGGTTGACAATGAGCGCGGCCACGCTTTCGCCGCGGCAGGTTTTGCCTTTGCGGGCGTTTTTCTTCCAGTCGGCCGGGCGCTCCATCAGGCCGGCGGCGTGGAGGTGGTCGCAGGCCTCCTCCAGCGAGGAGACGCGCTTTTTTTTGGAAACAGCCTTGATAATGAGTTCCCCGACGGAGCCGCCGCCGCATTTTTTGCCGGGGCGGGCGCCGGCCAGCCAAATGGAGGCATTTCCGATGACGCCGCGTTCTCCGAGGATGGCCACAGCGTCCGCGAGGGGGGCGTTTTGCGCGACGGCGGTTTTATTGCCGTTCGCGGCGTTTGTTCTCACCGCGAGCACCTGGCCGTCCTTTAATAATATTTCGCTCAGTTTGTCATAATTCACTTTTTGCACGGGGACCTTGTCATCAATCGCAATCGCGGCGGCGGTGGCGGCGGACTGGCCGAAGATCATGAAGACCGGCTCCATGCGGATCGAACCGTAGGCGATGTGCGTGGCCGACATGCACACGGGGACGATGATATTTTCGCATTCGCCCTCGCGCGGGATGAGCGCGCGATAGCTGGCCGGGTAGGGCGGGAAGCCCTTCATCTGGATATCCCCTTCGTTGCGGACATGCCCCTTCGCGTCCACGTGCCGCTGGGTGTGGTGCGAATCCATCTGGTAGGCGGCCATGCCGATGGAGTCCCCCACGATTTCGCGGCCCTGGCAGTGATGCTGCGTCATGACCAGCGCGCCAACCATGCGGCGGGCCTCGCGAATGTAGAGTTGTTTCTGCCAGCCGTTGCCGTCGGCGAACTCGTCCTTCGTCATGCCCCAGCGCGAGACCTCGTCGCGGATGTTTTTGGGCACGCGCGGGTGGTTGGCGAGCGTCCACATGAGGCCCTGTTGATATAACAAATGGCGGCGGGCTATTTTCTCGCGGGTTTTATAATCCGCCTCCGGGTAATCGTAGTTTTGGCCGATGAAGTCGGTGGAAAAACCGTCGCGGTTGTTGGTGTCGGTCTTGCGATTGGGCATGGGGGAATTGATCCAGGGAACCCGGTCGCTTTTGCCCGCCTCGAAATTGCGGAAAAGCAATTCATACCAGTCCTCGCGGTAGCCCTCGGGCCTGGCGAAGGGAATGCGGTTGTCGGGATGGTCGGTCAGGCACATGCGGTAGCAATAGGCCTGGATGCGGTGGTCGCCCGCGCCCTCCTTTCCGGGGCCGGCGGGATCGATGAAGGGGAGGAGTCCGCTGGAGGGATCACCCTTTTTTATACAAGGGTCGACGCCGGGGGCGAACTGGTGCTTGGAGGCGTTCCGGGCCTGCACGCCGTTGTAGGTTTCATTGTATAGCGCGTTGGCCTCGCGTCCGATGGTGTGACTGACGCCGAGCAGCGCCATGAGGTCGCCTTCGTAGGTGGCATCTATGAAAACCTTCCCGCGAAACTCCCGCCCGGACTCGGTGCGGAAGGCGGCGAGCCGCCTGCCGTTCGCGCCGGGTTCCCAGACGGCGCCGTTTTTGCGGTCGAGGCGTTCGTTTTTTATAATCTCGATGTTGTCGCGCGCCACCCAGCCTTCAAAGATGCCCAGCGCGACGGATGGTTCGAAGACCCACATGCCGTCGCCTTCGAGCCGCCTCTTGGGGACGCGGGTATCGGCGCGCTTTTCCCATTTCCACGCGGAGCCGTTTTTATAGTGGGCGGCGACGGCCTTGTAGAATTCGAGCGAGATGCCGCCGATGGCCTGCTTGTTGCCGATGTCGGTCTGTCCGAGGCCGCCGGTGGTGAGGCCGCCGATGCGGTCGCCCGGCTCGACGATGACGGCGGACTTGCCCATGCGCGCCGCCTGCACGGCGGAGGCGATGCCGGCGGAGGTCGCGCCATAGATCACGATGTCGCGCTCGACGGGCGCGGCCGGCGCGCCGATGGCAGCGGCGCCCAATAATGACGGGAACGCGGGCAGGATGCGGGCGATGCGTTTCAGTAGGCGGCATGCAGTGTCGGTTTTCATGGTTTGTGATTTGGTTTAAAAATGTAAGGAGTGAAGTGGGGATTCATATGACGAGTGGAGCGGTTGCAGGGGTGTTCGGGCACGTTGATACTTAATACATGAAAATTTCCTCTTTCTGGTTGCGGCAAAGCCTTTCCCTCGAAAATCGTTACGCTTCGGTTTCACGCCCCGGTCAGATTGTTTGCAACTGGCGCACTTTGGAGGGCTCCGGCTTACTCACTGATGTTACGCGGGAGAGGGTTTTTGATCGGTTCGTGGAGCGTACGCGTTGGCGTTGCGCGTCGGTCGGTTCCCCGGCGGGCGGGCCATCGGGCTCTTCGAGGTCGATCCATGTGGACAGCGCGATCTCGGGGGAGTCGGGAGGCGGTGGATGTGCAGGATGTCGTCGATGCCGGGCGACCAGCGGGCGGGCTCGCTCCAAGCGGAGGGCGCGCAGTCGCCGTCCCGGATGCGGAGCTTCCACCAGACGCGCTGGTTGAAGGGCGAGGTTTTTGCCGGCGAAGACGGCGAGGCCGGCGTCGCTTTCGACGCGGCCCGAGTCCCGCATGCCACCCTCGCCCGCGGCGAGTTTTTCGGCGCTGGACGCGACGGGCATTTCCAATTCAATTTTTTTCATGTCAAAATCATTTTCCTTTTTAGGTTCATATCTTATTGCCGCGTAACATCAGTTAATGCAGAAGGTTAAGTCCGAGCCTGGAATTCCAGTGATTGCGTGCCGCCCCCCCCCGTCTGGGAGCGCCGGCTTTCCAGTCGGCAGCTTCCCCCGCCGCCCCCCCCGCGCCCGTGCCGCCCCTTATGGAGTGCGGTGACTTGCCACCGCCTTCGACGGGGAAATTCATTTCCCCGCCCGTTTCCCCGCCCATGCCCCCCGCGCCGCCCGCGCCGCCCCCCTTTGAAATTTGTTCTTTTGGGGATTTGGAATTTTTTTGGGATTTGGGATTTGGGATTTGGAATTTAAAATCCGGGATTCGAGATTCCCCCCGCCGCCCCCCGCCCATCGCAACCCCGCCCGCCCGGACGCCGCCGCGCGCCCTCCGGCGCCGGGGGGGCGCCGCTCCGTGCAAACCGCCTGCGTCCGCGCCATCACGCCAAAAACCCAAAGGGAGGGGGGTGGGAGCGCCGACTTTCCAGTCGGCGGATTCCCGCGCCATCACGTCAAAAACTCGGGGGGGGGGGGGGGGTAACTGCATATTAAAAAATGGGTTGTGCAATTTTTTCAGAATCCCGGCCATTGCCGTGGGATGCATCATCATCATCCGCGGCGCGGTCATGGCGGACGCGTGAGCGAAACAAGATGGAAGCAGGCAAAAGCATGGTGTCGGGCGGGGAGAGTGGAAAAGACAAGGAAAGATTTAAGAGTGGCGCAAAGAGGGTGCAAGTTTTTTTTAAAAAAGATTCATCGCCATTTCGAATCGTTTTCACCCCCCCCGGTTCGGGACGCAGGACGGGCGTCCCGCTTGCCTGGTTTGAAAGCAGGGCAACTGATGTTGCGCGGGAGAGGATTTGCGGCGTGTTCGGGGAGCGCACGCGTCCCGCGTGCTGTGTTCGGCGTCCCGCCGAACACGGTTCGACCGAAGGGCTTGGGCGGGACGCCCAAGCCGGCACGCGAGACACGTGCGCTCCCCGAACCCGCCGTTCCGCGTAACTTCAGTTATTATTTCCGATTGGGAAATGGCATCAGGCGCGCGCTTGCCGCCGCATTGCTGCTGGCCGCCGGCGCCGGCGGCGGCCTGTGCGCCGCGCCGCTGGAGGACACGGTTTTGGTCATGGGCGACGCAGGCGAAGCGTTCGCCAA
>JAITDF010000235.1 GCA_031282705.1 Opitutaceae bacterium
ACGCGTCCTCGCCGCTCTGGCTCCTGTTTCTCCTCCTCGGCACCTGGCACCTACACAAACTCATCACCGCCGGCGGCGGCGCCGCCATCGCCGCCACCGCCGCCCCCGGCGGCACCGCCGCTGCTGGAACCGCAGCCACCGCTGCCGCAGCCGCCGTCACCGCCGCCGGCCCCGCCGCCGCGGCTGCTGGAAACACCGTTCACGCTTCACCCTTCACGCTTCATCCATCCCTCCTCCCCGCCGCCGGCGCCCTGACGCTTTTCACGCTCACCCTGCTCCTGCTCTTTCTCCCCAAACTCATCAGCCTCCTCCAAACCCTGTGGCACCGCGGACGCGCCGCGCGCTTCGGCGGACGCGCCCGGCTGCTGGCGGGCGTGCTGGCGGAAATCGTCATCTCCGCGCTGCTCGCGCCGGTGCACATGCTCTTCAACAGCAAATTCGTCGCCGCCACGCTGTTCGGCCAGGGCGTGTCGTGGGTCACGCAACGCCGCGACGCCGGCGGGGACGACGGCGTTGACTGGCGCGAGGCGATACTCACGCACTACCCGCACCTGCTCATCGGCCTCGCGTGGGGCGCGGGCGCATGGCTGCTGCACCCGGTTTTCTTTTGGTGGCTGAGCCCCGTGCTCGCGGGCATGGTTTTTTCTATCCCGCTCTCCATCCTGCTCGGCCAGCCCCGCCTCGGGCGCGCCGCGAAAAAAGCCGGCCTGTTCCTCACCCCCGAGGAGACGGCCCCCCCGCCCGAGCTGGAGAGCCTGCGCGCCAACCTCGAAACCTGCTACAAACACATGCGCCCGCTGGAGCCGTTGCGCGCGGACTACGGGCTGCTGCAAGCCGTGCTCGACCCCTACGTGAACGCCGTGCACGTCTCGCTGCTGCGCCAGCGCGCGCCCGGCGGTGAGTCGCGCGACTACTTCGCCCTCCTGCGCGAACGCCTCCTGCGCGAAGGCCCCGGCGCGCTGGAGCCGAAGGAAAAGCTCGGCCTGTTGCACGACGCCGAGTCGATGATCTGGCTGCACCGCGAACTCTGGCGCGCCCCCCCCGCCGCGCTGGCCGGGTGGTGGCGCCTCGCCGTCCGCCAATACAACGTCCTCACCGCCGCGCCCGTCACGGCCCTGTATCGGTGAGGGCGGCCCGCGGCGATTTCGCCGAAGCCGCCGCCGGCACTCCGGAGAACAGCATGACTCCCATACCTCCCATAACTCCCATATCTCCCATAGTTTCATTTCCAACCGCGCCCTGACCGCGTTCCAAGACCTGCTGCCGGGGCTGAAACTCCCGGAATATCACACCGGCTGCCGCGCCTTCTCGCGCCGCGTGCTGGAGACGCCGCCGCCGCCGGCCAACCCGGACGATTTTATTTTCGACAACCAAAGGCTCGCGCAATGCCACGCGCTTGACTTTGACATCGCCGAGATTTCCTGCCCGGCCAAATATTTCCCCGAGGCATCGCGGCGGCGGGATGCCGTTCTGGAACCAGTATCTCGGCGGCGGCAAGCCGTTCATCGCGGACACCAGCTGTGAAAAACAAGGCCGCGGCCGGCCGTGCGCTTATCCTTGAAAACACAGGGCGGCGCGCAAAGTCGCGCATGGGCGTTTTGAAAAACAGGCGGCGGGGGCGGCGGGGCGCGGTCTCTCCGGGGCTTCCGCCGGGCGGGGCGGGCTGCCGGGCGGGGCGGGCTGCCGGGGAGTCATGGGAGGCGCGGGGAAATCGGAGCGTTGGCGCCGCCCGGCTCAGACCGCCGCGTCGCCGTGTTCGCCGGTGCGGATGCGGACGATGTCGGTCACGGACATGACAAAAATCTTGCCGTCGCCAATCTTGCCGGTCTTCGCGGCCTTGCTGATGGTGTCGGTGATTTTGGCGACGAGTTCGTCCTCGGCCACGATTTCCATTTTCATCTTGGGGAGAAAATCCACCGTGTATTCGCTGCCGCGATAAATCTCCGTATGGCCTTTCTGCCGTCCGAAGCCCTTGACTTCGGTGACGGTCATGCCCTCGACGCCGATTTCGGCGAGGGCGGCTTTCACTTCCTCCAATTTGAAGGGTTTGATGATGGCGATGATAAGTTTCATGCGGGAGGTTTTTGATGGTCGGGGACGGTTGCGGGTGCGTGGGACGCAGGCAAACCCTGCTTCAGCCCGGCCCGCACTTCAAGCCGTGTTTTGCATGCGCCGAAAATTTTTTTGCGCGCGCGGACGCAACCGCACCGGCGGCATCCCGCCCTTGGTCTCGGACGTTTCCGCGCAACAGGACTGCGCAAGGGTAAAAGGCACGCAGGGGGGCGGGGGCGGCGTGCGCGATAACGGGCGGGGGCGGCGGGCGCGATTTATGTTCAACACCGGCGTTGCCAATCGTGCGCGGCCCGCGCACGCTGCGGGGGTCCTTTTCATCCTTCGCCCACGACCATGTCCGCACTCGCACACATCCCGCTCGGCCGGCGCATCCCCGCCAGCATCCATGCCGTCTCATGCAGCCTGCCGACCATGCGGGCGGTCATCGGCTACGAGGAGAAAGACCCCGCGATCACCCTGCTCATGCGCGGCGGCTACCCGCGGTTTGTGCAGCATCCCTTCCTGCGGCGGGCGGCGGAACATGCCGCCGGCGCGCTCGGGCTGGAGGGCCATCAACTGTGGCTGACCTCGTCGCCGCGCGCCGCCGGGGCGTTGCACGCGTGGCTGGCACCGGCGGAGCCGAGAGCGCGCGTGGTCGCGCACGAAGGGTTGAACGGCGTGGCGTTTCCGGCCAGCCCGGAGACCTTCGCGCGCGCAAAGACGTTTCTCCAGCACACCGGCGCGATGCTCTCGTCGCGCGAGGCGGAGGATTACCTGTGGCGCGCCGGGTTGCACGCCGGGCGGCAGGAGGAGGCGGTGTTCGACGGCGACGCGCCGGCCCGGGTGAAGGGTGTCGTGGGCCGTGCCTTCGGCGCGGGGCCGGACAGGGATGTCTTTTTGACGAACAGCGGCATGAGCGCCGTGCACGCCGCGTTCAGCGCCGCCGGCGCCGTGCAACGCGCGCGCGGGCGGACGCGCTGGGTGCAGCTTGGCTGGCTCTATCTCGACACCATCGCCATCCTGCAAAAATTCACGCGGGAGCCGGCGCGCGATTATCATTTCCAAAGCGACGTGTTTGACCTGCGCGCGCTCGGGCGGTTTTTCGCGGAGCACGGCGGCGAGATCGCGGGCGTCATCACCGAGGTGCCGACCAACCCGCTCATCCAGACGCCCGACCTCGCCGCCATTGGCGCGCTCTGCCGCGCGCATGGCGCGGTGTGCATCGTCGATCCCACCATCGCCTCGCCGCTCAACATCGACGTGCTCCCGCACGCCGACCTGGCGGTGAACAGCCTCACGAAATTCGCCGCGTGCGAGGGCGACGTGATCGCGGGCGCGGTGGTCGTCAACCCGGCGTCGCCGTGGGCGGAGACCTTCCGGCGCGAGGTGCCGGGGTGGCTGGAGCCGCCCTACCCGCGCGACCTCGCGCGCCTGGCCGCGCAGATCGCGGGCTATCCGGCGCTCATCGCGCGGCTCAACCGCTCGACGCCCGCCGTGGTGGAGTTTTTGGAAAAACACCCGCGCGTGCGCGAAGTTTTCTGGTCGCTGCATCCCGGTTCGCGCGACAACTATCTGAAACTGGCGCGCTCGCCGGATGCCGCGGGCGGCATGGTGTCGTTCGCCATCGACGGGCCGCTGGACGGATTCTACGACCGCGTGCGCCTGCCGAAAGGCGCGAGTTTCGGGATGAACAATTCGCTCATCTCGCCGTTCATCTACCTCGCGCACTACGATCTCGTGACGAGCGAATCCGGCCGCGAGACGCTGCGCCGCGCCGGGTTGCCGGTGGACCTGCTGCGCCTGTCCGTCGGCGCCGAGCCGGTCGATGAAATCATCGCCGCGCTGGCCGAGGCGCTGGGGTAGGTCGCGGCCCTGTCGCGGCGCGAAGATGATGATGCCGGCGCCGGCGGGGACGCCGGGGGCGGCGCCGATTTCTTCGAGGCCGGTGATGTGCTTGCCGGCCCGGATGAGGCGGTTTTGCCTGTCGGCCGGGAAGCATGAGCGGGTGCTGCGCGGCATGTTCTGTTTCTCCTATTTTGTTGTTGTTATCGTTGTTGTGACGGGGAAAGGCGTGCGCGCGGAGGCGGGAAAGGGGCTCGTGCCGGCGGGGAGCACGTGCGAGCCGTCGGGCGGCGAAAACATGCCGGCGGGCGGCGAAAACGTGCCGGCGGGTCGCAAAAGCGTGCCGACGGGGCGCGAAAACGTGCCGACGGGGCGCACGAACATGCCGGCGAGTCGCGAAAACGTGCCGGAGGGCGGCGAAAACGTGCCGGAGGGTTGCAAAAACGCGACGGCGGGCCGCATGTGCGTGCCGGAGGGTGGCACGAACGTGCCGAAGGGCCACATGTGCGTGCCGGAGGGCCGCACGCGGGGGGTTGGGAGGGGCGCGAGGGGGTCGGCGAGCGGCGCGCGCGAGGGCGGGAGGGGCGCGCGCGAGGGGGAAAGGGGCGCGCGGGGGAAAGGGGCGCGAGGGGAGCGGGGAGGGGCGCGCATTGACTCGGGGCGTTTGCCGTCCGCAAAGTGGGGCCTCATGAAATTTGGCATTCTCGGCGCGCTGCCCCAGGAGGTGGCCTTGATCAAACGCGGCATGACGGTGCGCCGGAGCGTCGTGGCGGGCGGGCGGACGTTTCATGAGGGCGAATGGTGCGGGCGGCGCATCGTGCTGGCCCTGGCGCGCGTGGGCAAGGTCTCGGCGGCGCTGACCACCACGCTGCTGCTGGAGCGCTTCGGCGTGGAGCGCGTCATTTTCACCGGCGTGGCCGGCGCGCTCGACCCCGGGCTGCGCCCGGGCGACGTGGTGATCGCCGGGCGGCTCCTGCAACACGACATGGATGCGCGCCCGCTTTTCCCGCGTTTCGAGGTGCCGCTGCTGGGGCGCTCCGAGTTTGCCGCCGCGCTCGCGCCCGAGGCCGAGGCCGCCGCGCGCGCCTATGTCGCGGGCGCGCTGGCGGGGGACATTCCGGCGGGGCGGCGGGCGGCCTTCGGCATCGGCACGCCGGCGGTCCGGCGGGGGCTGGTGATCAGCGGCGACCAGTTTGTGGGCGGCGCCGCGCACGCGGCGGCGCTGCGCGCGTTGCGGCCGGACGCGCTCGGCGTCGAGATGGAGGGCGCGGCGGTGGCGCAAGTCTGCCACGAGATGGGCGGCGTGCCGGTGGCGGTCATCCGCGTGATTTCCGACCGCGCGGACGGCTCGGCCGCGGTCGATTTCCAGCGGTTCGTCGATGACATCGCCGAATACCTCACCGGCGGCATCGTGCGCGTGATGCTGGAGCGCGGCATGGACTGCGCCCAAGTCGCGCCCGCCGGCGCATCTTAAGGCGTGTTTGCACCGGCCCGCCCGCCGGCGCCGCCGTTGAGCGCGCGGCAAATCCCGCAGGTGCGCCCGTCGCAGCCTCGCGCCGTGCAGTGCTCGCGCCCGTAGTAAATGATCCGCAGGTGCAGCGCGTTCCAGTGCCCGCGTGGGAACACCGCCTTCAAGTCCCGCTCCGTCTGCTCCACGTTGCGCCCGTCGCTCAGCCTCCAGCGGCGCGCCAGCCGGTGGATGTGCGTGTCCACCGGAAACGCCGGCTCGCCCCACGCCTGCGACATCACGACCGACGCCGTCTTGTGCCCGACGCCGGGCAGCGCCTCCAGCTCCCCGAAGGTCCGCGGCACCCGCCCGCCGTGGCGCTCCACGAGCAGCCGCGACAGCTCCGAAATCGCCCGCGCCTTCCGCGGCGCCAGCCCGCACGGGCGGATGATGCCCTGGATTTTCTCCACCGGCGCGCCGGCCATCGCGGCGGGGTCGCCGGCCAGCGCGAACAATTCCGGCGTCACCGCGTTCACGCGTTTGTCCGTGCATTGCGCCGACAGCACCACCGCCACCAGCAGCGTGTAGGCGTCCCGGTGGGCGAGAGGAATCGGAGGATTCGGATAAAGCGCGGCAAGTTCCCGGTCAACAAACGCCCCGCGCGCGGCCTTGGTCTTGAACATGCCGCCAGACACAATCACGCCGCCCCGGCGCCGCGAGCGCAAAAATGCGCGCCCCGGTGTCCACGGCGGCCGCGGCGCCCCTCTCCGCGGCACTTGCCATGCCCGTTTGCGCATGGGGAAACGGATTCCCGCAGGGACGCCCCTCGTTCTCTTTGTTGCCTTGCCGTGCAATTTTTGAAAACATCACCGCCCCATGTCCCACTCCGTCGAAAACGTCGTCATCATCGGCACCGGCTGCGCCGGGCTCACCGCCGCCCTCTACACCGGACGCGCCGGCCTCTCGCCGCTCGTCCTCGAAGGCACGCAGCCCGGCGGACAGCTCACCACCACCTCCGAGGTGGAAAACTTCCCGGGGTTTCCCGGGGGCATCGACGGTTTCCAGTTGATGGACAACCTCCGCCGGCAGGCGGCCGGGTTCGACGCGCGTTTCGAGGCCGCGGTCGTCAACTCGGTCGATTTTGCCTCCCGGCCGCTCCGCCTGTTCACCGACGCGCGGGAGATCCCGGCCAGGGCCGTCATCATCGCCACCGGCGCGACGCCGCGCATGACGGGCGTGCCCGGCGAGAAGGAGCTTTACGGCGGCGGGGGCGTGACGGCCTGCGCCACGTGCGACGGGGCGTTTTACCGGGGCATGGAGGTCGCGGTCATCGGCGGCGGCGACAGCGCGTGCGAGGAGGCGCTTTTCCTGACGCGCTTCGCCAGCAAGGTCTGGCTGGTGCACCGCCGCGACACCTTGCGCGCGTCGAAGATCATGGCCGGCCGCGCCACCTCGCACCCGAAGATCCAGGCGGTCTGGAACAGCGTGCCGGCCGAGGTGCTCGGCGTGGCCGAAGGCGCGGTCGGCGGCCTGAAGGTGCGCGACACGCGGAGCGGCGCGGAGTCGGTGCTGCCGGTGAAGGGCGTCTTTGTCGCCATCGGCCACGAGCCCAACACCGCCGCGTTTGCCAGCGCGCTCGCGGTCGATGGCCGCGGCTACCTGAAGCCCGCCGCCGGCTCGCAAGTCCGCACGCACATCCCCGGCGTGTATGTGGCGGGCGATTGCGCCGACCCTGTTTACCGCCAGGCGATCACCGCCGCCGGCATGGGTTGCCAGGCCGCCATCGAGGTGGAGCGCTGGCTGGCGGAAAACGACGGGCTCTGAGCCGGTCTCGCGAGCCGGCCGCCGGCCGCGCGGGGGATTTCCTTTGCCTCGGCCGGGCTTTGGCCGCGTGATTTTCGTTTTTCCATGACGATTTATCCAGCCATCGACATCAAAGGCGGGCGTTGCGTGCGCCTCACGCAAGGCCGCGCCGACCAGGAGACCGTGTATTTCGACAACCCCGCCGAGGTGGCGGCGCGCTTCCGCGACGCCGGCGCCGCCTGGGTGCACGTGGTGGACCTCGACGGGGCGTTCAGCGGCGAGCCGCAAAACCTCGCCGCCGTGCGCGCCATCGCCGCGCTCGGGCTGCGCGTGCAGCTCGGCGGCGGCATGCGTTCGCGCGAGGCGGTGGCGCGCGCGCTCGGGCTCGGCGTCTCCCGCGTGGTCGTCGGCACGCGCGCGGCGGAGAGCGAGGACTTCGTGCGCGGGCTGGTGGCCGGGTTCGGCGAAAAAATCGCCGTCGGCATCGACGCGAAGGACGGCAAGGTCGCCGTCAAGGGCTGGGTGGACACGACCGGGCTCGGCGCGCTGGAGTTCGCCGCGCGCATGAGCGGGCTGGGCGTGGGCACGTTGATTTACACCGACATCAGCACCGACGGCATGCTGGCCGGGCCGAACCTCCCGGCGCAGACGGCGATGTTGCAGGCGGTGAAATGCCGTGTGATCGCCTCCGGCGGCGTGTCGCGGCAGGCCGATGTGGGCGCGCTCGCCGCGCTCGCGGGACGGCACGCCAACCTCGACGGCGTCATCATAGGCAAGGCCATCTACGAAAACCGCGTCGATCTCGCGCAATCGCTGCGCGACGCGGCACCCTGAGCACACCCGCCGCCGCCCGGCATCCGCGCATTGAAGCTACTGGAGCCGGGATTTTCCTTCATGCCCGCTTTTCAACCGCGGAATTCAGGTTCAATGAAGCCGGCGGGCGGGACCGGGCGCGCTCATGCCTCCCAGCGGCCGAATACGCCGCATGGCAGCGTCTTGCCGTCGCACTGGACGGGCAGGCCGACCTCGCCGCCGGTGATGGTCCCGCCGGGGATGTCGTGCAGGAGCGCGTCGAGCAGGTTGACGACCACCGTGGGCGAGAGGCGCGCGGTGTAGGCGTTGATGAGGAAAAACAGCGGGCGGTCGCCGAGCACCTCGCGGCATTCGCGCAAAAGCGCCCAAAGATGGTCCTCCAGTTTCCACATCTCGCCGGCGGCGCCGCGTCCGTAGGCGGGAGGGTCCATGATGATGGCGTCGTAGCGGCGGCCGCGCCTGATTTCGCGGCGGACGAATTTCATGCAGTCGTCGGCGATGGTGCGCACCGGGGCGTCCGCCAGCCCGGAGAGCGCGATGTTTTCGCGGCACCATTTGACCATGCCCGCGGCGGCATCGACGTGGCAGACGCCCGCGCCGGCGGCGGCGGCGGCGCAGGTGGCCGCCCCGGTGTAGCCGAAGAGATTGAGCACGGAGACCTCGCGCCCGGCGGCGCGCGCGGCGCGGATTTTTTCCGCAAACCAGTCCCAGTTCACCGCCTGCTCGGGGAAGAGCCCGGTGTGCTTGAAGGAGGTCGGGCGGATCTTGAAGCGCAGCGCGCCGTATCCGATTTCCCAACACGCGGGCAGGGGGCGGCGGAATTCCCAGCGGCCGCCGCCGGTGGCGTCGCGGTGATAGAAGCCGTCCCACTGCTCCCAGGCCGTCGCGCCGCCGGAGCGCGGCCAGATGATTTGCGGATCGGGGCGGACGAGGGTGTGCGGCCCCCAGCGCTCCTGTTTCATGCCGAGGCCGCAATCGAGCAGCTGGTAGTCGCGCCAGCGGTCGGCGACGGCGGGGGCGGGGCGTTGGATGATGGCGGGCATGGCGTGGTGCGGAAATGGAAGGTGTCGGCGGAAAAGCCGCCCGCCAGCGAAGGGCGGACGGAGGCATTTGTCGAGAATGAGGAGCCGATGTTGCGCGGAAGAAGCAGGCCCGCAACCCGGCGCGGGCTTCGGAGCAGAGCCGGTTTCGAGCGAAGCGACAGTCCGCCAGTCCGCGGCGCGACAGGGCCGCGCAACATCGGCGAGGAGTTTTTGCGCCCCCGATTGCAGGCGTTGACAGCGGGATTTTTAACCATCACGTGAATGGTGATGAATCCCACCAATCTTGCAAAAACCCTCTGCGCGCTTCTGGCCGGCGCCGGTCTCGCGACGGCGCTTCCGGCCGATGTGATCGGGACCAAAAACGGCTCCAGGCTCAGCGGCAGGGTCGTGCGCATCGACGGAACCCATGTCGTGCTCGCCACGGATTTCGCCGGCGAAATCAAAATCAAGCAGGGCGAGGTCGAGTCGATCACCACGGACGCCCCGCTCAATGTCCGCCTCGCCGGCGGCACCGTGCTCGAAGGCACGATCAGCACCCCGGGCGCGCCGGGCGGCGTGCATGTCGCCGGCAGGGACGGCGGCATCAGCACCACGGTGGACAGGCTTGCCATGACCTGGGCGCCGGGCGCGAACGACCCCGCCGTGGACGCGCTCCGGCGCAAGTGGGCCTACGAGGCCGCCGCCGACATCACGGGCAAGACCGGCAACAGCGAACAACTCGGCATGGCCCTGCAATTCCGCGCCACGCTCGCCTCCCCGTCCGACACGCTGCAATTCTTCACCGCCTACGAGCGGCAGGTCACCGACGATGAAAAATCCGCCGACCAGTTCAAGGCCGGCATCGACTACCAGAACAATTTCGCCGGCCGCTATTCGTGGTATGTGCGCGACGAGGGCGGGTTCGACCGCGTGAAGGACATCGCCCTGTATAACGTGGCCGCCGCCGGCGCCGGTTATGACATCCTGAAGACCAAGGTGGACACGCTCACGGGCCGCGCCGGTCTTTCGTATCGTTACGAAACCTACGGGGACCCGCTGGCGGAGGACCTCGACTCGCTCGGCCTCGACATCGGCCTGAACAACCAGTTCACGATGAAAACATGGTCGATGACCAACCGCGTCTCGTATGTGCCGACGTTTGCCGATTTCACCAATTACCGCCTTTACCACGAGTCCTACATCGAGCTGCCGCTCAAGGCCGGCTGGTGGAGGATTCGCCTCGGCGTCTCGAACGACTACAACAGCAAGCCGCCCGCCGCCCGCGAGCGGCTCGACACGACCTACTTCACGCGCATGGTGCTGAATTGGAAGTGACGCCGGGCCGGTGGCGGCGGTTTGCCACGCAAGGGCATGATGGGGGTGGCACGGCGTTTCAACGCCGTGTTTTGGTCGCGCACAAAACCGCGTCCCGCAAGGACGCAACCACCCGGTTGCGTCCCTGCCATGAGGATAACTGATGTTACGCGGAAGCGTTTGGGGGCTTGGCCTCCGTGCCGCGGTGGTTCGGAAAATGGGAGATATGGGAGAAATGGGAGTCATGGCGTTCTTCAGGGTGCCATAACTCCCATATCTCCCATTTTCGCGAAACCACTGCGGCACGGACGGCACGGAGGCCGTCCTTCCAAGGGCACGGGCGCCGCCGCGTAACATCAGTGAGGATAATCAAGTCAATGGGGAAATTAGCGGTGTTGGTAATTATGGTTCGCCGCCATTTTCGATGAGACGGCCAAACCCCGGAGGGACGATGTGAAATCCATTCAAAACAGCGACGAGCCACTTAATTCGAGCGTGATGTCGCCGGCGGGCACGGTGCCGAGCAGGTAGAAGCCGCCCTCGCCGGAGAGGGCGACCTCGCCGGCGCCGGCGCCGGCAATGCGGATTTGGGCGTTGCGGACGTATTCGTCGTTCGCGGGGTTGAAAACGCGGCCCGCGACGGAACCGGTGCGCGCGGACTGCCCGAAGGCGGAGGTCGCAATCATGAGGAAAGCGATGACGGGAAGGGCAGGGTTGCGGGATTTCATGGCGGCGGGTTTTGGCTGGAAACGGGCGGGAATGGACGGGGACGCGGCGTGCGCTTTGTGTTACTTTTCCCCGGCCAGTCGCCCAGGGCAAACGCATCTAAATTTTGGCTTAAATTGAATCATATTTTATTGATTTTTCAGATGTTATGTGATTCATGGCTAATTTGCCATGAAATCACCGATTGATTATTTTTCTGATCT
>JAITDF010000237.1 GCA_031282705.1 Opitutaceae bacterium
CGGCGTCAGTGGCGGCGGTGACGGATGTGGCGGCGGAAGCGGCGGCGGCGGAAGCGCCGGACGCAGCGGCGGTGCTGGTAGTGGAAGCGACAGCGGAGGAGGCAACAGCAGAGGTGGCGGCGGCGACAGCGGGGACAGCGGTGCCGGACTTGGTGGCGGAGGCGGCGGTGCCGGACTTGACGGCGGAAGCGGCGGCTGCGGTGGAAGCAGCGTTGTTGTTGTTGGCGGTGGCGGTGGCGTTGTTGTTGTTGTTGGAAGCGGCGGTGTTGCTGGCGGCGGCATCGAGCGTGTCGAGCAGCAGCCGGTGCCAGCGGTCCAGGTGCGGGACGCGGTCGTCCAGCGCGATGGCGAGCAGGTCGGACGGAGCCGCCGCGCCGCCGATGGCCGTCATGAGTTCCTGGATGCGGGCGCCGCGCGGCCCGGCGCACAGGCCGCCGTCGCCGAGAAGCGCGAGCGTGCCGCCGCCAAAAAGCCGCTGGTTCGCGCTGGAGAGCCGGCCGCCGGGAGGATTGACGACGGCGGGGATGTCTTCGGGCGGCACCAGGCCGTCCCAGCGCCGGTCGCCGTAGGCCCAGGTGGCGGGGAAGCGTCCGTCGAAACCGACGCGTTTCGGCAGCCGCCCGCAGAGGGTCCAGCCGATGGCGCCGGCGGCGTCGGCGACGAGGAAATTTTGCGCGGGGATGCCGGAGCGGCGGGCGATGTCAACGGCTTCGGCGACGCCGGCGGCGTCCTCCAGCCCGAGCAGTTCGAGGTCGAGCGCGCCGGGTTCGTGAAGCACCCATTTGAGGGAGAGGCGTTGTTTTTTGTGGTTTTCGCCGATCACGGGGCCCCACTCCGAGGTCTGGAAATTGAATGTCACCGCGCCGCCGCCGCGCACGCGGATGGTCTCGGCGTGGTCTTGCAGGCGCACGATTTCGCGGCGGCTCGAATAGTAGTCGGGCGTGACTTCCACCGGCGTGAGCACGACGATGTCGATGGTGTCGGCGTAGCTGTTGGTGAAGCCCCAGGCGATGCGGCCGTTGCTGCCGGCGACGAGCGCGAGCAGGCCGGGCAGGGTCACGCCGGCGAGGTCGCGCGGCGAGCCGTCGTCCGCCGTCCAGGAGATGCGGGCGCGATACCAGGTGTTCGGCACGCGCAGCGCGAGGTGCATGTCGTTTTCCAGCATGGCGGCGCCGGAGGCGGTGAGCGCGCCGGAGAGCGCCATCGCGTTTGAGCCGGCGGGCAGGCGCGGCGCGGGCGCGAGGGGCGCGGGGGGCGCGGGGGCGATGCCGGCGGCGGCGGGAATGGGAGATATGGGAGAAATAGGAGATATGGGAGATATGGGAGATATGGGAGATATGGCTGTTTTGCGGGGCACGATTTTGCGTGCGGCGAAATCGCGGGCAGGAATGCCCGCGCGCCTTTGGGCGGCGGCGGCGCCACTGGTGCCGCCAGCGCCGACGCCGGCACTGCCGCTGCCGCCACCAGCGCCGCCGCCACCACCGCCACCACCGCCGCCGCCGCCGCCAGCGCCGCCGAGGCTGCTGCCGCTGCCGCCGCTGCCGCCACCACCGCTGCTGCCGCCGCCTGCGCCAGTGCCGCCGCTGCCGCCGCGGCCCCGGCGCAGGTTTAGGTGGCGCGGGGCGGGCATGGGGGGGAGCGGCGCGGTGGTGCCGTCGAGCGCGGCGTCGTCGGGCGCGACGAGCGGGGCGAAGAAACTCACGACGCGTTCGTGCAACAAATCGCGCGCGGTCATCAACGAGAGTTCGTGGCGCGCGCCGGGGTGCTGGAGATCGACGGCCATCGCGCAGATGACGAGCATGCAGTCCTCCGGCAGCCAGGGCGCGGGCCGGGCGCGGAGCAACAGATACTCGGGGGGGCGGGCGCCGAGGGCGGCGAGGCCGGCGTTGACGCCTTCGGCATAGGCGTCGATGAGGGCGCGGCGGGCGGCGGGCAGCGCGGCGCAAGCCTCGCGGGCGCGGGCGCGGAGCCGGTGGATGCGCATGGTTTTGTCGGCCTCGACGGCGCGTTTGCCGAGAAGCTCCGCGAGTTCGCCGGCGGGGCGGCGGCGCAGCAGGTCCATTTGGAAAAACCGGTCCTGGGCATGGAGAAAGCCGAGGGCGCGCGCCGCGTCGGCGCGGTTCGCCGCGCGGATGGCGGGCGCGCCGAGGGCGTCGCGCGCGATGGTGACGTCCGCCCGGAGTCCGGCCACCGCGACCTCGCCGTCGAGCCGCGGCAGGCTGGCTTTCACGCGCGAGTGGAGCCACGCGGCGGACGCGGCGGCGAGCAGCGCCAGGGCGGCGGCGGCGGCGCAGGCATGGCGGAGCGCGCGGCGTTTGCCGGGATGCCGGGCGCGGGGGTTGAGGTTGGCGTGGGCGTTGGCGGGCATGGCGGGATGTTGGACACCGGCGGCGGGGATAATCAAGCGAATGGCGGCGCCAGCCGGCGGCCGCCGCGGGGCCGGTCAAACCGCCGACAGTTCGTGCGCCAGCACGCCCAGGGCGCAAATGGCGGCGGTCTCGCAACGCAGGACCAGCGGGCCGAGCGTGACGGGCTTGATGCCGCACTCCAGCGCGACCGCCATCTCGGCCGGCGAAAAATCGCCCTCGGGGCCGATCAGCCAGAGCGCGCGGCGCGGGAGGCGTCCGCCGTTGGCCGCGCGGAAATCCGCCAGAACCGCCTTCAACGAACGCGCGCCGGGATGCAGGCTCGCGATCAGGCGCAACTCGTGGCCGGCGGCGGCGGCGCCACCGCCTCCACCGCCTCCTCCGCCTCCTCCGCCGCCACCGCCACCGCCACCGCCGCCGCCACCGCCGCCACTACCACCACCGCCCCGACCCGCGTCCGCGTCCGCGTCCGTGCCTGTGCCTGCACTCGCGCTTGCGTCCGCACCCGCGCTTGCGTCCGCAACTGCGTCCGCGCCCGTATTCGCACCCGCAGCCGCGCTTGCGCGCATGAACGCGGTCGCGTTCTGCAACGGCTCGATTTCGGGCAGCCACGGGTTGCCGCATTGCTTCGCGGCTTCGAGCGCGGCGACGCGCCATTTGTCGGTTTTCCTGTCTTCGCGGCCATCGTCGAGCCGCACCTGCGTGCGCTCGCTTTCGAGCGGGACGATGCGGCGCGCGCCGATTTCGGTCGCCTTGCGCACGATGGCATCCATCGCCGGCCCCTTGGGCAGCGCCTGCGCCAGCGTGATGTCAAACGGCGGCGGCGCGGCGCGGCGCGCGGCCCGCACGCGGAGCACGGCGGCGTTTTTCGAGGCGCTGACCAGTTCGCAATCCCACTCGCGCCCGCGCCCGTCAAACGCCACCACCGGCGCGCCGGCGCGGGCGCGGTTGACGGCGACGAGATGATGCGACTCTTCCGGCGACAGGCGCAATTCGGCGGCGGAAACAGCTGCGCTGTTTTCAGGCGGCGGGCAATGGACACGAAAGTCGGGCATGGCGCGGAATGGACACGGTGGGTTTGGCGGGACCCAATAAAACGCGCGCCGCGCGAGGGTGTCGAGGGCCGAAAACAACAGGGACGCCGCCGGGATGTGATTCAAAGTAATGCCCCCCCGCCGCCGGAATTTTTCTTCTTTATCTTTCCTCTTTATCTTTCCTCTTTCTCTTTCTCTTTTTCTTTCTCTTTTTTCTTCGTCAGGAGCGGGAAGGCTTGGGCGGGAGAAAGATAAAGAGAAAGAGGAAAGAGAACGAGGAACGAGAACGGGATGGCGGAAGAAAAAGGGAAAAAAGACGGTGCCTCCGTCGAGTTCACGCATTTGTAACCTTCCCGCCATGATTCCGCCGCATACGGGGTGCAATGTCTTGGTGCGCC
>JAITDF010000309.1 GCA_031282705.1 Opitutaceae bacterium
CCGGCACACGCCCCGGAGCGCGCCCCGGCCCACGCCTCCCCCGCCCCCGCCGGCGGGCAAATAAATTTGCCCGTCAAAAGCGGTGACAAGTCACCGCACTCCAAAAACGCCCCGGCCCCCGCCCTGGCGGACGCCCCGGAACGCGCCCCGGCTCCCGCCCCCGCCCACGCTCACGCGGACGCTCCCGCCCCCGCCCCCACCCCGGCGGACACGGACGCCCCGGCGCCGGCCCCGGCGGGCCGCCCGGGGGGCGGCATCCGCTTCCCGCGCGGCAGCGCGACCAACGAGCAGACGCGTCCCCACGCCGCCATCGCCCGCGCGCTCGAACGCCGCGGCTTCAATCCCCTGCCCGTCTTCGGCTGGCCCTCGGAGCCCGTCATCGAGCGTTGCTTTTTCGACGCCGCCGGGCGCCCGCGCATCGTCGCGCTCGTCGCCTTTTCGTTGAAATCGGGCAACGTCCCCGAACGGCTCGCGCCCGTGCTCGCCCGGCTCGACGTGCCGGTCCTCAACGCCATCGAGCTCTACCGGCTCAACCGCCGCGAGTGGGAGGCGTCCCCCGTCGGCCTCGATGTGGCGGAGCGCTCCTGGCAGGTCGCCGCGGCGGAGTTTGCCGGCGCCATCGCGCCCACCGTCACCGCCGCCAAGGAGCGCGTGCGCGGGCCCGGCGGCGATTTCTCGTTCACGCGCGGCGAACCCGTCCCCGAACGCGTCGAACGCCTCGCCGACCGCGTCGAAAAATGGGTGCGCCTCCGCCAGGCCGCCCCCGCGCAAAAACGCGTGGCCCTCGTCTATTACAACTACCCGCCGGGCCGCGAAAACATCGGCGCCTCCTACCTCAACGTCCTCCCCGGCTCGCTCTGGCAGATCCTCTCGCGCCTCCGCGCCGACGGCTACCCGGCCGCCGGCGCGCCCGACTCGCCCGACGCGCTCTTCGCCGCCGTGCGCGACTTCGGCTCGAACCCCAAGCAGCACGACCCCGCCGGCCTCGCCCGCATCGTCCGCGGCGGCGCCGCGCACCTCCTCCCCGTCTCCGAATACCGCGCCTGGTTCGACGCCCTCCCCGCCCCCCTCCGCGACGCCATCCTGAAAAAATGGGGCCCGCCCGAGGACAGCCGCGTGATGACCTGGCGCGACGCCGCCGGCACGCCCTTTTTCGTCTTCCCCGTGCACCGCTGGGGAAACCTCCTCCTCGCCCCGCAACCCTCGCGCGGCTGGGAGCTGGACGAAGTTTCCTCCTACCACGACCTCACGCTCCCCCCGCACCACCAGTATCTCGCCTTCTACCTGTGGCTCCAAAACAGCTTCCAGGCCCACGCCGTGGTGCACGTCGGCACGCACGCCACGCACGAATGGCTGCCCGGCAAGGAAGCCGGCCTCGCCGCCGACGACGCCAGCGAAGTCATGACCGGCGCCACCCCGCAAATCTACCCCTACATCGTGGACAACATCGGCGAAGGCCAGCAAGCCAAACGCCGCGGCATGGCCGCCGTCATCTCGCACCTCACCCCGCCCTTCGCCCCCGCGACCCTGCACCCCGGCCTGCGCGAACTCGCCGCCCTCATCGGCGACCACCACCTCGGCCTCGAACGCGGCTCGATCGCGAGCGACGGCACCCTCGCCGCCATCACCGACCGCGCCGCGAAAATGGGCCTCCTGAAAGACCTCTCCCTCGCCCCCCCGGAAAACGGCCTCCTCGACCCCGGCCAGCTCGAAACGTTGGAGCACCACATAAAAACCATCGGCGAAAAACTCGCCCCCTACGGCCTGCACACCTTCGGCGTCGCCCCCGCCCCCGCCCTGCGCGAAGCCACCGCCGCCGCCATCCTCTCCGTCGAACCCGAAGCCGCCGCCCCCTCCCTCCCCTCCCCCCTCGCCGACCTCGCCTCCCGCATCGCCGCCTCCGGCCCCGCCGAACTCGACGCCCTCTCCGCCGCCCTCGCCGGACGCTACATCCCCGCCGGCCCCGGCAACGACCCCGTGCGAAACCCCGCCTCCCTCCCCACCGGCAAAAACTTCTACGGCTTCGACCCCGCCCGCCTCCCCACCCCCGCCGCCCACGCCACCGGCGAAAAAATGGCCGCCGACCTCATCGCCCGCCACCGCGCCACCCACGACGGCGCCTTCCCCGACCGCCTCGTCGTCAACCTCTGGGCCACCGAGACCAACCGCCACGAAGGCGCGATGGAAGCCCAAATCCTCGCCCTCCTCGGCGTGCGCCCCCTGTGGAGCGTGCGCGGCACCGTCGAAGGCGTGGAACTCATCCCCCGCGAAAAACTCGGACGCCCCCGCGTCGATGTCACCGTCACCCCCTCCGGCCTCTACCGCGACCTCTTCCCCAATCTCATGCTCCTCGTGGACAAAGCCGTGGACGCCGTGAAAAACCTGCCGGAAGACGACAACCCCGTCGCCCGCCACACCGCCGCCGCCCGCGACGAACTCGCCGCCCGCGGCATCCCCCCCGCCGAAGCCGCCCGCATCGCCGCCGTGCGCATCTTCACCGAACCCTCCGGCTCCTACGGCAACGGCGTCGCCGCCACCGCCGTGGGCAAATCCGGCTCCTGGACAAACGAAAGCGAAGTCGCCGACGTGTATCTCAACCGCATGAGCCACCTCTTCGGCCAGGGCTTCTGGGGCGACCGCCCGCAAAAAGACGGCGAAGACCTCGGCGCGCACGCCTTCCGCCTCGCCCTCAAAAACGCGAAAGCCGTCATCCACAGCCGCTCCACCAACCTCTACGGCACCCTCGACAACGACGACCTCTTCCAATACCTCGGCGGCGCAGCCCTCGCCATCCGCCAAGTCAGCGAAGCCCCCCCACCCGACGTTTTGATAGCCGACATGACCGACCCGCGCGCCGCCTCGGTCGTCACACTCTCCCGCTTCATGGGCAAAGAACTCCACGCCCGCTACCTCAACCCCAAATGGATCACCGCCATGCTCGACGAAGGCTACGCCGGCGCCCGCTTCATCATGCACGTCACGGACAACCTCTACGGCTGGCAAGTCACCGTCCCCGAAGCCGTCGGCGACGAAAAATGGCAGGAACTCTTCGAAGTCTATGTGCGGGACAAATACGCCCTCGGCATCCGCGCCCGCTTTGAAACCGCCGGCAACCTCCGCGCCTACCACGCGATGGCGGACCGCATGCTCGCCGCCGTGGACAAAGGCTACTGGGCCGCCCCCGAAAAAACCCTCGCCGAACTCCGCGCCGCCGCCGCCGCCGCCGCCCAACAAATCGCCGCCGAAGAAAAAGCCGAAACCGAACCCCGCCCCCCCCCCCCCCCCCCCCCCCCCCCCCCCCCCCGCCCCCCCGCCCCCCGCCCCCGCCCCCCCCCCCCCCCCCCCCCCCCCCCCCCCCGCCCCCCCCCCCCCCCCGCTGAAGGACAGGGGTAGAGAAGAGGAGAAGGAGAAGGAGATAAAAAGGAAGAGTG
>JAITDF010000191.1 GCA_031282705.1 Opitutaceae bacterium
CTTCGCGTCCTTCGCGGTTGAATTTAATGGTTGGTTTTATTTAAACCGCGAAAAACGCGAAATGTCGCGAAAAGGAAAGGATCGCTTTCGCGTGTTTTGGCGTTTTTCGCGGTTCAAAATAATGGTTCTTTTTATTTAACCACAGATGAACACAGATGGACGCAGATAAAGGCTTTCGAAACGATGGTTTGAATCTGTGTTTATCTGCGTTCATCTGTGGTCAGGTTTTTTTATACAGAATGGGCAGAATTTGACAGAATGGACGGAATGGGTTGTTTATTCTGTTAATTCTTTTCCATTCTGTTCATTCTGTCTAAAATAATGGTTGGTTTTTTATATTAATGGATGGCGTCCAGCGCGGCGCGGCCGGCGGTGTCGGTGGGGCCGGTGTAGCCGGGGCCGCCGCCGGCGAGGTAGCCGTCGCTGCGTCCGGTGGCGTCGCGGCTGACCCAGAACGAAAAGAGTTTCGCGCCGGCGCCGAGGTGGAACCGGAAGCGCAGGGTTTTGCCCGCGAGCACGGAAAGGTCGCCGGCGTCTTTCCAACGGATTTCCGCAAGCGTGCTGTCGCCGGCGAACGGGATGCAACCGGCCTGGGTGAAGGGCGCGATGGCGCGGCCGGCTTCGTCGCAGACCTCGACGGACAAGCCGCTTCGGGCGGCGGCGTTCACGAACAGGCGCGAGCCGGAGAAGCGCACGGGGCGTGTGAGCAGGACGCCGCCCCTTTTGCCTGCGCCCATCGAGGCGAAGCCGTCGCGGCGCAGCGTGGCGACGCCGGCGGCCATGCCGGCGTGCATCCCGTTTTTGCGGGATTCGTCGCCGGAGAAGCCGATGTAATAGAACCAGATTTTGTCGCCGCGGATGACGCAGAGGTTGCCGAGCGACTGCACGTAGCCGCGGTCCCACTTGCCGGCGGCGTGTTCCGAGTTGATGGCAATTTTGCGGTCGGGGCGGTGCCAGTGGAAGCCGTCGCGGCTGTAGGCGAAGTTCAGGCCGGTGAACTTCGGTGTGCCGGGCTTGTCAGCGGCTCCGCCGGGCGGGACGAAGAGGATTTGAAAGAAGCCGAGGAGGAGGCTTTCGTAGGCGACGGCGTCGAGATTGTAGAGCTGGGTTGCCTCGGACTTGCCGACGCGGGGGTCGGGCGGGTCAAGCCTGTCGGCCCTGGCCCAAGGGACGGGTTCGTCGGGGATCCAGGCCGCCCCGCGCTCAAAGCCGGCGGACTCCCAATAGGCGCGGGCGCGCTGCCAGCCGGGAGTATAAATGTTCCAGCGGAGGGAGAAGACCCATTTTTCGCGGAATGGATTGCGGAACATGGTGGAGCGTCCGCCGCTGATGCCGCCGTTGGCGTGCAGCACGTCCCAGTTGATGCCGTCGGGGGATGTCGCGTAGTGGCTGTGATAGTGGTTGCCATCGCCGGAGCTGTTGAGGAAGAGCTTGAATTTTTTGAGCGGGTCGGGCGTGTCGTCGTCGCGCACGACGGTCCAGGAGTCGGGCCGGATGTTGCCGGGAAGGTGAAGCACCTGATTGGTGCCCGGGTGGAGCGGCAGGTCCGGGCGCTCCCAGCGGAGGCCGTCGCGGCTGGTGGCGTAGGCGACTGCGCCGAGCCAGCCGGCCTCATACCAGAGTTCAAAAAGCTGTTTTTCGGGGCTCCACCACAGGCCGCCGCTTTTCGGGCCGGCGCCGGCGTCCTCCGTGAAGGTCTTGCCGTCGCGCCGGCCGTGCTCAAGGGGTGTCTCCGCTTTCAACACGGGGTTGCCGGCGTATTTTTCCGGGTAATGAAACTCCCGCGCGAGACTGGTTTTTTCGATGAGAAAATCGTCCACGAAAAGCTGGCGGCCGATGTCGATGGGGACGACGGCCGGGCGGTTTCGCAGCCAGGGAACCGCGGGCGGGGGAGCGTCGGTGCTCAAGTCGCTTTTCGGGGGCCAGCGGTCGGGAAGGCGGATGCCGTTGTATAAAACCTCGCCCGCGCCGGAAGGCGGGTTGCGCGGGGCGTCGAAGCCGGCGAGGATGACCCAGGGCGGCAGCGTGAGCGTCTCGTCCGCGCGGAGTGCCTTTGCAAAGGCGCCATAAATATCGGACTCGGCGTATATGCCCTTGTTGTTTTTGAAGAGTGAAAAAGTCTTCTGCTGCATCGGCGCAAAGCCGAGCATGGCCATTCTTACCGTGAGGTCGCGCGCGGCGTTCACCGGCGCAAGCGCGATGACGCTGCCGGCGCGCAGGCAGCGGTAGCGGCGCGGACGCCCGGCGGAAGACTCGAAATACAGGCCGCCGGCGAGCCATTCGGGGAATTTGTCCCTCCTTCCGCCGTAATTGCGGTCGTCGAAATAAAAACGCGCCTCCGCCAGGGTGTTTTCGTTGACAAATGCGGCGATCTTGGCCGGCGGGTCGTCGGCGCTTTCGACCAGCGCGGGGGCGGCGGCGGCGGAGACGGCCAGCAAGGCGGGGAGGACGCAGAGCGATGATAAGAGCGTGGGTTGTCTCATGGGTTGCTTTTTATATTGGCTGTCCCGTTGCGGAATATGATGGGGCTGTTTTATATTTCATGTTCTTTCATCCGAATCCATGTTCATCCGCGGCGGAAAGGCCTCTGGGTTTCATATAAGCAGAAACATTTTCCATGATTTTTCGCCCTTTGCGCACTTTAATAATCCTGTTTCCTATTGTCCGGCGGCGAGGGCGGCGCGGCCGACGGTGTCGGCGGGGCCGGTGTAGCCGGGGCCGCCGCCGGCGAGGTAGCCGTCGCTGCGTCCGGTGGCGTCGCGGCTGACCCAGAACGAAAAGAGTTTTGCGCCGGCGCCGAGGTGGAACCGGAAGCGCACGGTTTTGCCCGCGAGCGCGGAGAGGTCGCCGGCGTTTCCCCAGCGGATTTCCGCGAGCGTGCCGTCGCCGGCAAACGGGATGCAACCGGCCTGGGTGAAGGGCGCGATGGCGCTGCCGGCTTCGTCGCAGACCTCGACGGACAAGCCGCTTTGGGCTGCGGCGTTCACGAACAGGCGCGAGCCGGAGAAGCGCACGGGGCGCGTGAGCAGGACGCCGCCCTCCCTGCCTGCGCCCATCGAGGCGAAGCCGTCGCGGCGCAGCGTGGCAATGCCGGTGGCCATGCCGGCGTGCATCCCGTTTTTATGGGATTCATCGCCGGAGAAACCGATGTAATAGAACCAGATTTTGTCGCCGTGAATGACGCAGAGGTTGCCGAGCGACTGCACGTAGCCGCGGTCCCATTTGCCGGCGGCGTGTTCCGAGTTGATGGCGATATTGCGGTCGGGGCGGTGCCAGTGGAAGCCGTCGCGGCTGTAGGCGAAGTTCAGGCCGGTGAACTTCGGGATGCGGCGCTTTTCAGCGACGTTGTTTTCCGGGCCGAACCAGATTTGAAAGAAGCCGAGGAGGAGGCTTTCGTAGGCGACGGCGTCGAGATTGTAGAGCTGGGTTTTGCCGCCGGTTTTATCGCCGACGCGGGGGTCGGGGAGGTCAAGCCTGTCGGCCCTGGCCCAAGGGACGGGGTCGTCGGGGAGCCAGGCCGCCCCGCGCTCAAAGTCGGCGGACTCCCAATAGGCGCGGGCGCGCTGCCAGCCGGGAGTGGAAATGTCCCAGCGGAGGGAGAAGACCCATTTTTTGCGGAATGGATTGTAGAACATGGTGGAGCGGTCGCCGTTGATGCCGCCGTTGGCGTGCGGGACGCCCCAGTTGATGCCGTCGGGGGAGGTCGCGTAGTAGCTGTGGAAATGGTTGCCGATGCCGGGGCTGTTGAGGAAGAGCTTGAATTTTTTGAGCGGGTCGGGCGTGTCGTCGTCGCGCACGACGGTCCAGGAATCGGCGCGTCCGACCCAGCGGCTGCCGCTGCCGTTGGGGGGAATATGAAGCACCTGATTGGTGCCTGGGTGGAGCGGCAGGTCCGGGCGCTCCCAGCGGAGGCCGTCGCGGCTGGTGGCGTAGGCGACTGCGCCGAGCCAGCCGGCCTCATACCAGAGTTCAAAAAGCTGTTTTTCCGGGTTCCACCACAGGCCGCCGCTTTTCGGGCCGGCGCCGGCGTCCTCCGCGAATATCTTGCCGTCGCGCCGGCCGTGCTCAAGGGGCGTCTCCGCTTTCAAAACGGGGTTGCCGGCGTATTTTTCCGGGTAATGAAACTCCCGCGCGAGACTGGTTTTCTCGATGAGAAAATCGTCCACGAAAAGCTGGCGCCCGATGTCGATGGGGACAACGGCGGGGCGGTTTCGCAACCAGGGAACCGCGGGCGGGGGATCATCGGTGGTCAAGTCGTTTTTCGGGGGCCAGCGGTCGGGGAGGCGGATGCCGTTGTATAAAACCTCGCCCGCGCCGGAGGGCGGGTTGCGCGGGGCGTCGAAGCCGGCGAGGATGACCCAAGGCGGCAGCGTGAGCGTCTCGTCCGCGTGGAGTTCCTTCACAAAGGCGCCGTAAATATCGGACTCGGCGTATATGTTCCGGTGGTTTTTGAAGAGTGAAAAAGTTTTCTGCCGCATCGGCACGAAGCGTTCCATCGGCATGAAGCCGAGTTCGTCCATTTTTGCCGTGAGGTCGCGCGCGGCGTTCACCGGCGCAAGCGCAATGACGCTGCCGGCGCGCAGGCAGCGGTAGCGGCGCGGCCGCCCGGCGGAGGACTCGAAATACAGGTCGCCGTCGAGCCATGCGGGGAATGATCCGCGGTAATCGCGGTCGTCGAAATAAAAGCGCGCCCCCGACAGGGTGTTTTTGTTGACAAACGCGGCGATCTTGGCCGGCGGGTCGTCGGCGCTTTCGACCAGCGCGGGGGCGGCGGCGGCGGAGACGGCCAGCAAGGCGGGGAGAACGCAGAGCGATGGGAAGAGCGTGGATTGTCTCATGGAGTTGCGGCTGTGTTTGGTTTACCACGCCAGGGCAAAGCCGGCGGAGATGTGGGCGCCCTCGGTGGACTTGGAGCGGAACCAGGCGCCGCCGAGGTGGGCGGAAACGCCGCGGCCCAGCATGGCGGCGAGACCGAAGTCAACCAGCGCGCCGCCGTCGCCGAAGTCGTTGCGGAAAAGCTCGCCGGAGACGCGCATGCGCCCGGCGCCGTCGAAATCGCAAGTCCAGCCGGCGCGCAGATGGGGCGTGAGGGTCACGCCGTTGCCGATGACAAACTCGCGGGCGAGGCGGACGCTGGCGAGGGCTTCCAGCGAGTCGGCGCTTTCCACCACGTAGCGGCGCCCGACGGAGTCGGTGACATCGCTGATGTTGTGCATCTGGTAGGAGAGCCGGGCCTCGGGCTCCAGGCGCCAGCCGGCGGCGCTCTGGAAGTCGCGCCCGGCGGCGAGCAGGCCGCCCCAACTGTAGCCGCGGGTTTCGAGCGTCCCGGCGCGCGCGGCGGCGATGTCGAAGGTTTCGCGGGCGTTGCGGAGGATGGCGTGCACATGCCATTTTTCCATTTCCCACATCGCATACAGGCCGCCGCCGGCGGAGTTTACGCTGCTGGCGGTGGTGCGGCGGGGGAGGTGCAGGTCGGATTTTGCGTAGTCGGCGAAGAATCCGAAAACAAAGGTGTATTCGGGGAATTTTTGCATCCAGTCGAGGCCGGTCTGGATGCCCTGGGTGTCGGCGTCGGCGCGCGGGGCGGCGTCATGCAGGTCGTAGCGAAGGGTGGAGAGTTTTTCGTGGCGCTGGAAGCCGGCGAGCCAGAATTGCTTCTCGCGCGGCGCGGCGGTCTGGCGCGCGGCGAGCAGGCGGTTTTCCAGCGAGCCGAACGCAGCCTTGCCGATGATAAGCGCGGCGGCGTCGAGGCTGGCGATGGCGCTGGCCGGCTCGATGACAAGCGTGGCCCAGCCGCCGGCGCCGTTGCCGGCGGCGGGATCCCAGGCGTATTGGCCGCCGCCGAATTCCACCACGCCCGCCGGGACAAACGCGCCGGGCGCGGTCGAGCCGGTGACGGAGAGCATGTCGCCGAACGCGGGCAGCAGGCCGGTGTCGCCGTCCAGCCGGTCGGCGCTGGGCCGCTCTTGCAGCGTGACATGGGTGACGCCGGCGGCGTCGCCGTTGATGATGAAGCGGTCGTATTCCATCACGCCGGCGGCGTTGAGGGACATGTCGAGGTGGATTTCGCCGTCGGAGCCGGAATAGTTTCCGTGCAGCGTCATCACGTCGTGCGGGCCGGCGGGGTCGGCGGCCCTGCCGACCCTGATGGCGCCGGCGTTGGTAAACGCGGGCGTGGTGAACGAACCCGCGCCGGAGAGCAGCACGCCGCGGGAGAGCGTGATGGCGGTGGCGGCGTCGAGCCTGGCGGCGTGGACGAGGCCGAGGCCGCCCCCGGCGATGATCACGCGGTCGAGGGCGATGGTGCCGGTGAGCGCGAGGCGGCCCGCGCCGGTCTTGAGGAGCACGCCGGAGCCGGTCATCGAGCCGGCGTAGGCGCCGTCGGCGGTCTCCTCGTGGAGCACCACGGCGGCGTTGTTCACGACGGGGCCGCGCAGGGCCGCGCCGCGGGCGGCGAGGGTGCCGCCGCTCACGGTGAAGCCGCCGGCGTGCCCGCCGTCGCCGTCGAGCGCGAGCAGGCCGCCGCCGGTTTTTTCAACCGCGCCCGCGCCGGCGAGACCGGAGGCGAGGGTGAGCGAGCGGCCCGCGTCCACGGCAAAGGAGGCGGTGGCTGCGGGCGCGACGGAGACCGCGCCGAGCGTGCCAGCGCCGGCGAGCGTGGCGCTGGCGGCAAAGGCGATGCCCGCGTCGCCGCCGCCCGCGGCGACGGCGCCGAGTTGCGCGCCGTCGTCGAAGACGATCGCGCCGCCGGAGAGCTGGATGCCGCCGGCGAAGTTGTTCGCGCCAGCGTTGGCGAAGGTGAGCGTGCCGGCGCCGCTCTTGATGAGTCCGCCGGTGGCGCCGGCGAGGTTTTCGGGGTTGTCGGGTTCGGTGATGATGAGGGTGCCCGAGGAGATGCCGCCCGCGCCGCCAAAGGTGTAATCCTCGTCACCGGACACAGTCATGCCGGAGACGCGCACGGTGCCGGAGGCAAGAGTGATGAGACGGTTGGCGGGGTTGGCGGCGTCGGCGGCGCCGTCGAAGACCACGGTGTCGAGGCTGGCGAACTGGTCGGTGTTGCCGCTGCCGGCCCAGTTTTCGTCGGCCATGTTCCAGAGCGCGGAACTGCCGCCGGTCCATGTGAGCAGGCGGGAGATGTCGGCCTGGAAGTCGATGATCAGGTCGCCGCCGCTTGCGGTGCTGACGGCGTTCTGGCGCGCGCCGGTGCCGATCTGGGACGCGCCGCCGATGGTGATGACGGAGCCGTCCAGCGCCGCGAGGCCGCGCAGCGTGTAGGTGCCGGACATGCCATAGCTGAGATCAATGGTGTTCGCGCCGGAGGCGGTGAACGAGCCGGCGACGCTGATGATGTCGTCGCCGTTGGCGAACAGGCCGAGGGCGAGGGTGGAGCTGGCGAAATCAAGGTCGCCGCCGATGGTGAACGGGCCGTGACCCGGTTCGAGGGCGAGGGTGGCGCCGGAGAGGGAGAGGCTGCCGGTGAGGGTGCCGGAGCCGGCGAGGGTCCGTCCGGAGGCGCGGGCCAGCGAGCCGGCGAACAGCGCGCCGTCGGCGAGCGTGATGCTTCTCGCGGTGTCGAGCGACGCGCCGGCGTCGAGCGCGAGCGCGCCGCGCACGACCACGGCGCCGGTGAACGCGGTCGGGACGGCAAGCGTGAGGGTGCCGGGGCCGG
>JAITDF010000397.1 GCA_031282705.1 Opitutaceae bacterium
GCGATCTCGGCGGCCGGCCCGGCGACGCGGCGGTCGCGGCCGCCCCCTGCCTGCGCCACCTCGGCCTCTACGCCTACAAGGCCGGCCTGCTGGAACGCTTTGCCAGGCTGCCCGCGGGCCGGCTGGAGCAGATTGAGCGGCTGGAGCAGTTGCGCGTGCTGGAAAACGGCCATGACATCGCAGTCGGCATCACCCACGACCCCACCATCGGCGTGGACACGCCCGGCGACGCGGTAAAATTCGAGGCCGCGCTGGGCTGATTCCCGCCCCGCGCCCCGCTTCGCCCGCGCCCCGCTTCATTTCACTCGCGCCGCTTGGCCCGCGCCGTTTCGCCCGCCCCGCACTCCATGACAGGCCACCGTCGGTTTTTGCGGCGCGGGCGTATCCGCGCCGGGACGGTCGGGCGGCACCCCCGGAGCCCAAGCCTCCCATTTCTCCCATATCTCCCGTTTCTCCCATATCTCTCATTTCTCCTATTTCTCCCATATCTCCCATTTTCCCCTCCCATCCCCCCCCCGCAACCCCGCGGCCCGGAAGTCCCAAAGCCCGTCCCTCCAAGCCCCCCTCTCCGGCCCCTTCCGCGTTCCGCGCAACCGCCTTTTCAAACATCGAAAAAAGTCGAACAAAACGCTTGACATAGGCTAAATCATTTTAGCATTATCCGCCCATTCTTCCTCCTAAAAATGACTTCCGACAGCCCAATCCTGCCGCAACAAAATCGCCGCCACCAGGCTCCAGCGATTTAGCGATTCGATCCTTCCATCCATTCAACCTCCACCTCTCCTGATTCCACATTCTCCCCGTCATGCCGCAACTGCTCAAACCCGCCCCCCGCCCGCTCCTCCCCTCCCGCGCACCCCGGCCCGCCGGCCGGCCTCCGCGCCGCATCCCGGCCCGGCTTGCCTGCGCCGCGCTGGCGGCGCTGTCCGCCGCATTCGCCGCCTCCTCCGCTGCCGCCGCCCCCGCCTCCGCCGACACCGCCGCCCGGCAGAAAAAATTGCCCGAAAAACTCACCCGGCTCGAACACAACAACCCCTCCGCCATCGTGAACCTCGGCGTCGGACTCTGGGCCTGGCCGGTGGTGGCCGACCTCAACGCCGACGGCCTGCCCGACCTCGTGGTCGTGGCCGGCGCCTCCCCCGACCGCGGCACCTGGTATTTTGAAAACACTGGCCGCAGGGACGCCGACACCGGCATGGAAATTTTCAAGAAGGCCGTTTACCTCGGCCCCGGCCGCGGCGATGTCACGCCCTCCTACCTGCCCGGCGGCGGCGTGCGCGTGACCGCCGCCAATTATGAATACCCCGATTTTCTGAAAACCGGCATCAATACAAAAAGCAAAACGCGCAAGGCGCTCCCCTTCACCGCCAGGGAGGTCCACAAAACCTCCGGCCGCATCCGCGGCGAGCAGTGGAGCCACGTTGATTTCGACGGCGACGGGAAACCCGACCTCGTGCTCGGCGTCGGCGACTGGACGGACTACGGCTGGGACAATGCCTACGACGCCAACGGCCGCTGGACCAACGGCCCCTTGCACGGCTTTGTCTATATAATGAAAAACCTCGGCACGGATGCGCAGCCCCGCTACGCCCCGCCCTTCCGCCTGAAGGCCGACGGGCGCGACATCGACCAATACGGCATGCCCTCGCCGGTGTTCGGCGATTTCCGCGGCGCCGGAAAGCTGGACCTCATCTGCGGCGAGTTCGTGGACGGCCTCACCTTTTATGAAAACATCGGCACGCGCGAAAAACCCGAATACGCGCCGGGCCGCCGCCTGACTTTCAACGGCGCGCCGCTCACCATGCCGCTCGAAATGATCGTGGTCACCGCCTGCGACTGGAACAGGGACGGCCGCCCCGACCTCGTCGTCGCCCAGGAGGACGGTTATGTCGCCCTGCTCGAAAACACCGGAAATATTATAAAGTCGGAGCAGCGCTCCAACCCGCGCGACGAGCCGCTCGTGCGCAACATGCCAGAATTCAAACCGCCGCGCTTCTTCCGGCAGGAGGCCGGCCCCGTGAAGTTCGGCGTGCTCACCACGCCGGCGGCGGTGGACTGGGACGGCGACGGGCTGGTTGACATAGTGACCGGAAACACCGCCGGCGAGATGGCCTTTATAAAAAACCTCGGCGGCAACCCCGCCCGCTGGGCCGCGCCCGAGTTCCTCGAAGCCGGCGGCAAACGCATCTGGATACAGGCCGGCTATAACGGCTCCATCCAGGGCCCCGCCGAGGCCAAATGGGGTTATACCAACATCCATGCCGCCGACTGGGACGGCGACGGTCTGCCGGACATCATGACCAATTCCATCATCGGCAAAATCCTCTGGTATAAAAACACCGGCACCCGCGCGCAGCCAAGGCTCGCCGCCGCGCAGCCCGTCCGCGTCGCGTGGGACGGCCCGCCCAAAAAACCGGCGTGGAACTGGTGGGACCCCGCGGACGGCGAACTCGTGCTCCAGTGGCGCTGCACTCCCTATATGATCGACATCGACGGCGACGGCATCCCCGACCTCGTCGCGCCCGACCACGAGGGCTACCTCGCCTTCTTCAGGCACGTTGTCCGCGACGGAAATCATTTCGTGCTGCCCGGCCGGCGCATCTTTAGGATGCAGGGCCTGTCCGAGTTCAACTCCAGCGGCGTCGCCAGGGAGGACGGCGCGTCGGACGGCCCGCTGCGCATGAATTACGGCGAGGCCGGCCGCAGCGGGCGGCGCACCTTCGAGTTTGCCGACTGGGACGGCGACGGAAAACCCGACCTGCTCGTCAACACGGTGAATATCAATTTCTATAAAAACGTGTCCCGGAAGCCCGGCGAATGGATTTTCAAGGACATGGGGCCGGTGGACGGCAAAAAACTCGCCGGCCACAGCACATCGCCGACCACCGCCGACTGGGACGGCGACGGCATCCCCGAACTGCTCGTCGGCGCCGAGGACGGATTCTTTTATACAATGAAAAACCCGCGCGTGGAAAAATAATAATTATCTCCGCCTTGTTCCATCCCCTGCCCAAATGAACGCCCAAGAACGCCTCTTCACCGCCATCTCCGGCGGCAAACCCGACCGGGTTCCTGTCGTTCCCAAAATGTGGGTTGACCTCGCCGCCGCCATCCTCGGCGTGGACCTCAAGGAAATCGTCACCAGCCCCGAAACCGCCCTGAACGTGATGATCGGTGCCGGCCTCGCCTGCGGCTTCGACGCCGTGCGCATGTGGCATTTCCCCGCCAAAAAAATCCATGAGCAAAACGGCAGGGTCATCGAGCTCGACGGGCGTGGCGCGCGGCGCGGCGAGGTGGACATGCCCGGCGGCCTCGTCACCCGCCTCGACGACCCGGCCATGTTCATATTGGAGGATCCCCATATGATGGCGCACCACCACTACTGGACGTGCGAAAAACCGATAATAAACGACATCGCCGATGCCGGACGCATGTATGTCCCGACCCGCGCCGACTACGAACGCCTCGGCTGGGCGGAGCGGATGCGCGCGCAGCAGCGCCGGGCCGGGGACAATCTCGGCATCATCGGCGACTGCGACTCCCCAACTCTCGCGTTTTACATATCATTTCGCGGAATGGACAACGCGCTTGTTGACTTGCTGGAGCAGCCCGCGCTCGTCGAGGCCGTGATGGACAAGGGCGTCGAAATCGCCATCGAGCGCGCCAGGTTCAACCTCGACCTTGGCTTGAAAATCCTGCGCCTGAATGATTCCGCGGGCAACATGTCCGTCATCTCGCCCGCCATGTGGCGCCGGTTTATAAAACCGCGCTTCAAACGTTTCTGCGACGAGGTCCATGCCCACGACCCTGACGCCCGCGTGTATTGTCACATCTGCGGCAACGTGATGCCCATCATCGAGGATCTGCTCGAAACCGGCCTCGACTGCATCGCCCCGCTCGATCCGCTCGGCGGTGTCACCGCCGCCCGGGTGCGCGAAGCCGTCGGCGCCCGCGCCTCGCTCATGGGCGGCGTCAACACACTTTCGTTTATAAACAGCACCCCCGCGCAAATCATCGAAGAAGCCCGCCGCTGCATCGACGGCGCCGGCGCCGCCGGCGGCTACGTGCTTGGCTCCGGTTGCGTCGTGCCCCGCTCCGCCAGGCGTGAAAACCTCGCCGCCCTCGTCGAAGCCGCCGCCATTCATGGAAACTATGGCGCGACCGCCTGATTTTTTCACCGCCCATTACCATATTTCCCGTCCAATGCATCGCAAAAACATCATGTCATCCAACGTTCCGACCAAAGGAATTTTAGCGGCCCTGTGGCTGCCAACCGACGCCGAGGGCAATCTGCTCAAACGCGAACTCGCGGCCGGCATCGCGTGGCTCAAGGCCAAAGGCATCCACGGCATTCTCGCGCTCGGCAGCACGGGCGAGTTCCCCCATTTCACGCTCGCGCAGCGCCTCGACGCGCTCGAAACCGTGGCCGGGCTGGCGGCGCCGCTGCCCGTCCTCGCCAACATCAGCGACATCCGCCCGCGCGTCGTCGCCGAGCTCGGGCGCGCCGCCCGCCGCCTCGGCCTGCCCGCCGTCACCATCATGACGCCCGGCTTTTATCCAAGCACGCAGGACGACGTGCTGGAGCATTTCCTCCACGCGGCGGACAGCTCGCAGCTGCCGGTGTTCTTGTATAATTTCCCGTCGCTCACCGGCACGCGCATCGATATCGGGACGGTCGCCGCCTTCGCCGACCGCGCCAACATGGCCGGCATCAAGCAAAGCGGCGGCGAGTTTGAATATCACAAGGAGCTCATCGCGCTCGGCCGTGAGAAAAACTTCGTCGTGTTTTCCGGCGCCGACACGCGCCTGCCCGAGGTGTTCGGCCTCGGCGCGGTGGGCTGCATCGGCGGCCTGGCGAACATCGCCCCGGAGCTGATGCTGCATTTGTATAAAGTCTGCCGCGAGGGCGCGCCCGGCGGCATTCACCCGGCGTTTGAGCGCCTGAAACAGGTGGGCGACACCGTGGACCGCCTGACCTTCCCGCTGAACGTCGCCGCCGGCATGGCCGCGCGCGGCGCGCCCGCCGGCGAACCCAAGGCGCGCGTCTCCCCGGCGTCGCAAAAAATATACGACGGCATCGTCCGCGACCTCGCCGCCGCGTTCGCGGCCTGGGGCCTGCCGCGCTTTGACGCCGCGCCTTGACCGCCGCCGCCTTTCCCGCCTTTAGTCACCGCAAACTCCCTCCCTCCATGACCAACGACCAAAGTCATTTCGCCTTGATTGATCAACGGCCCGGCCCTGTCCCGGGCCGCCGCGCCCGGGAGGCGCGTTATTTTATGACACGGCCCGGCATGACGCCGGGTCCGCAACCCAGAATCCCCATGCTCCGCCGCATATTATACATCCTCCCTTTGTTTTTGGCCTGCCGTCTGGTTTCGATCGGCGCGGTCTCGCATCCGGCGGTGCTGCGTTCCGGGTTTATATACGAAACCGCGCCCTATCCCGAATGCCACGCCTCGACCATCGTGGAAACCTCGCCGGGAAAACTCGTGGCCGCGTGGTTCGGCGGAACCAAGGAAAAGAATCCCGACGTCTGCATCTGGGTTTCCCGGCTTGAGAACGGCGGATGGACGGAGGCGAAAAACGTGGCCGGCGGTCTTCAGCCCGACGGCACGCGCCATCCCGCATGGAATCCCGTTTTGTTCCAGCCGCCGGGCGGGGGCGCGCCGTTGATCCTGTTTTATAAAGTGGGCCCGTCGCCGTCCGCCTGGTGGGGCATGTCGGTGAAGTCCGCCGACGGCGGGCATACTTGGGGCGCGCCTGAAAGACTGCCGGATGGCATTCTTGGCCCGATAAAAAACAAACCCGTTGTCCTCGCCGACGGCGCGTGGCTTTCCCCCTCCAGCACGGAATCGCGCAAGGACGGCTGGCAGGTGCATTTCGAGTGCTCCCGTGATGAGGGAAAAACGTGGACAATCATCGGCCCGGTGAAGAAGGGGCCGAATTTTGACGCCATCCAGCCCAGTGTGTTGTTTTTCCCCGGAGGCCGCCTCGAGGCGCTCTGCCGCACGCGCCAGGGGGTCATTGCCATGACCTGGTCGGAGGACCTCGGCAGGACGTGGAGCCCGCTCGCCGCCACCGGGCTGCCCAACCCGAATTCCGGCGCCGACGCCGTCACGCTCCGGGACGGGCGGCAGCTGCTTATATACAATCACTCCGCCCACCGTCCCGACAGGCCGGGCAAAGGCTGGCGTTATCCCATCGGCCTCGCGATTTCCGACGACGGCATCCAGTGGCGGCGCTCCGTGACCCTCGACGATGCGCCGCTGTCCGAGGGCTATGCGTATCCGGCAATCATACAGACGTCCGACGGGCTTGTGCACGCCACCTATACGTGGGATCGCAAACGCATCAGGCATGTCGTCATCAATCCCTCACAACTATGAACACCACGCAAAGTCATTTCGCCTCGCTCGACATCATTGTCCTGCTGGCCTATTTCGCCTTCACGCTGGCCATCGGCCTGGCCTGCTGGCGCAAAAGCCGCTCCGTGCACGGCTTCACCGCCGCCGAAAGCAGCCTGCCGGGCTGGCTCACCGGGCTGTCCATCCTCGGCACCTACATCAGCAGCATCAGTTTCATCGCGCTGCCGGGCAAGGCGTTCGCCTCGAACTGGAACTCCTTTGTGTTCAGCCTTTCCATCCCGATCGCGGCCTGGGTCGGCGTCAAGTATTTCATTCCATTTTATAGAAACAGCGGCTGCATCTCCGCCTATTCGCACCTTGAGGAGCGCTTCGGCGGCTGGGCGCGCATCTACGCGAGCACCTGCTATCTGCTCACCCAGCTCGCGCGCATCGGGGCGGTGACCTACATGATGGCGCTGCCCATGAACGTGCTGCTCGGCTGGGACATCCGCTGGATCATATTGATCACCGGCGTCAGCACGACGCTATATACATTCATCGGCGGCATCGTCGGCGTGATCTGGACGGAGGCCATGCAGACCGTCGTGCTGATTCTCGGCGCGCTGGTGTGCGCCGTGCTCATGCTCGCCGGCCTGCCCGAGGGGCCGGGGCAGCTGTTCCGCATCGCCGCGGAGCACGACAAGTTCAGCCTCGGCGGCATGGGCCTGGATCTCGCCGCGCCCACGTTCTGGGTCGTGCTGGTTTACGGCGTGGTGATCAACCTGCAAAACTTCGGGGTCGATCAGAATTATGTGCAGCGCTTCCACACGGCGAAGTCGGAGAAGGACGCGCGCAGGAGCCTCTGGATCGGGGCGCTGCTGTATGTGCCCGTCTCGGCGGTGTTCTTTTTCATCGGCACCGCGCTCTTTGCCTATTACACGGCGAACCCCTCGGCGCTCCCGCAGGAATACCAGGCCGCCGGCAAAAGCGATTATGTGTTCCCGTGGTTTATCGTGACCGTCCTGCCGAAAGGCGTGACGGGGCTGCTCATCGCCTCCATC
Source organism: Opitutaceae bacterium (assembly GCA_031282705.1). Classification (GTDB taxonomy): domain Bacteria; phylum Verrucomicrobiota; class Verrucomicrobiia; order Opitutales; family Opitutaceae; genus Termitidicoccus. The sequence goes on from JAITDF010000397.1 coordinate 7,406, forward strand.
TTTGCGGCGGCCATGAGCACGATATCGAGCAGCCTCAATTCCTCGGCGACGATTTTTCTCAATGATTATTACCAGCGCTATATAAACAAAAAATCGACCGAGCGCCAGAAGATGCTCGTGCTGTATGCCTGCACGGTCGCCGCCGGCGTGCTCGGGACCCTGTTTGCGTTTGGCATGATCAATGTGAAAAGCGCGCTCGACGCGTGGTGGACGCTGGCGGGCATCTTCGGCGGCGGCATGCTGGGCCTGTTCCTGCTCGGCTTCCTGTCGCGCCGCGCCGGCAAGCCCGCCGGGCTGGCCGGCGTGACGGTTGGCGTCCTGTTGATTCTCTGGATGAGCGTCTCGCCGCAGGCGGGCTTTTTTGAAGGCTGGCGCAGCCCCTTCCATTCCTTCCTCACCATTGTTTTCGGCACCGCCGCGCTCCTGCTCGCCGGCCTGTTGGTGACGGTGCTGTTTTCCCACAAAAAAATGCCGGATAAAATGAAAATAAAATAATCGCATCCTTATAATAAAATCGGCCGACTACACTCTACTTCTCA
>JAITDF010000453.1 GCA_031282705.1 Opitutaceae bacterium
AAGCCTCCCATGTCCGCCGGCACGTGCTGGACAACACGCTTCTCGGCGAGACGTTGACGGATTTGCTCTTTCAACTCCGCAGGCAAATCGTGCAATTCAAAACGTCCCTCGTGGTTGAAATCGAAACATCCCGTGGCACGGAGCAACGCCTTGTCGGCATCGCTTTTGTTTCGTTTGATCATTGCTTCCCACAAGCCGCCGTCGCGCGGAAGCAGCGCCGAGGCATAGGCGAGCGCACAGGCGTCGAGCGCATGGTGCAGATGTGTGATGCCACGGATGTCCCTCTTGACTTTCGGCGAGCCATCCGCATCGAGCACATCAGGCGCGGCAAGCGACAGGCAGGCGGTGAGCTTCCAGCTTTTGCGAACCTCGGCCGTCACGGCACCCGGAATTGAAATGACGGGTGGCGGCTTCGGCAGATCGGCAAAATTTTTCGTCAGGAGCTGGGCGCCGAGCCGGACAAGCTGCGAGGTTGCCGTAAGATCGCCCGGCAAAAAGTCCTTCTGCTTCTCCTCATATTCGGGGAGCAGAAGCAGCGCCTTGCGGTTTTTCTTTCGCCTCTTGTCGTCGTTATGCCCGCGAAACGATTCGAGGCTTTTGACCCATTCCTCGTATTCCCGGAGCGGGCGGATGGAAAGGTTCGGCATTCCGGGAACAGGCTTGCTTTCTTCCTGCCCAATAAATTTCCACGCCGTGCGCGCGCCCTTCCATTTGTTGATTTCCGAAAAGGTCACGACAAGCGAGTCGAGCGAGTCCGACGGGCGCAGCGAGCGCGGAATGATATGGTCCTTGTCCACGCGGCGTGTCACGAGGTCAATCGGCTCAAATTTCGCCCCGGTGTAAGGGCATTCCCAACCGAGATCATCCGCGATGCGCGCTTTGCGAATAAGCCCGGCAGTAATCGTGACCGGTTTCCCGTTGAATGTCTGCCCGGCAAACACCTCTTCAAGTTTTTTGGAAACCTTGTCGTGATTCGAGAGCCGCAGTCCAAGGTCTTGCTCGATCTGCTTGGCGGTCTTTCCTGACATTTCGCGCAAGTCGCGGTTCACCTCGATGGTCAGGCGGCCGACACGGTTTTTATCGCCCGCGGCAAATTGCGGATCGGCGACGATGTCGTTTAAAAGCCGCTCAAGGATCAGCAGGCGGTGGCGGACGAGGTGATTGTTAATCTGATCCTCGACGCGGCGGTTAATTTGCGCGCGGCGGACTTCCTCGCTGAGATACAGACAGCCACCCTCCTCCTTCGGATGCCTGCCTTGCATCACTTCCTCGGCGGCTTTCACCAGCAACGGACGCGCATAGGCGGCGCGTCCGGAAATTTTCCCCGGGGCAACCTTGGCCGCCAAGACGGTTTCGCGTGTAAGCGCCGTGTCTTTTTTCCGTTTCCGCGTGTTGCTCGCATCGAGGATCAGCCCCAGCGCCTTGTCAAAGGGCGCAACCGGCTCGCCGAGTTTTTCCGCAAACATGCGCAGCTCGCCGATCGCGAGCGTCCTGCCCCGCCGCCATGCGTCGCGGGCGCGCTTTTGCACCCGCGGAGACAGGGCCGGCCAGAGTTTCTCAAGATACCCCGTGCGCGTGAGATGGGTGATGGCGTCCAGCTCCAGCGACTCCTCGGCGTCTGGATGCATCAGCAGGTTGTCGAGGTTGTCGCGCTCAATGCCGGGCAATCCACGCACCGCCTTTTTGAGTTCGGTTTTCGTCAGGCGACCCTCGGCGCGCATCATCCCGTCAATTTTTTGGCGTTCCCCGACAAAAAGCGGCCGCAGTTCCTTCTCCGCCGCCGACGCCACGCGGATGTTTGCAAGCTGCATCGCCCAGCGAAAACGGAAAAACTCCGGGCAGTTTTTCGACGGCACTTTTTCACCGCTGATCGGGCAGGTGGAAATGATGCGGTTGTCAAAATGCGGCACGAGTTGTCCGAAAAGCAGGCCGCCCTCGAAACGCGCGGGCAGCACGATGCCGGCGGCGGCAAGCCGTTCGCGCTCCGCCTGCGTCAACTTGCGCGCCATCAGCAAACGGATGAGCGCTTCATCGAGCTTCGGCAGTCTGCCGCGATGCGCCTCAAGAATGCGCGTCACCTCGCGTTCGACGCCGTCGCGTGGAAACGCCGCGTTTTTGGCCTTAAAACGGACACGCGACGCCTTTTGGCTGCCATTCGCCGCCAACCCGAGCACGCGGACAAAAGTCTCCGCCATCGTCTTCGTGCCAAACTCATGCATGAGCGTCCGGGCGTTGGCCTCCTTTTCACTGTCGGCCTTTCGCTCCGCTTTTTCCTCATCGGACAACGCCGCCTCATCGGCGCCGTCCACCGCATCGGACGACCAGCGCCGGTTGCCATCGTAGCCGCGATTGTGCGCATACCAGCGCAACACATCCCAGAGTTGCACCCACGAAAGCGTCCTGCCCTCCGCAAGCACGCGCGCAGCAAGCAGCCAGGGCGCGGAATCGCCGCCCGCCGGACGATGTTTCGCCTTCAAATCCCCGGCGGAAACCGCGCCGAGATGAGCCAGCAATTTTTCCATGCGGGCGACACGCTGCCGCGTGGACCGGACATGCCGCCGCTGGCGGCGATACATGCGGCGTTTGCTCGCAAGGCAATCATCCGCCTCGAACGTCACGACGCCTGTTCCAAGCAAGCTGCCGCCGATTTCACCGGTTCGGGTTTGCAGAACCGCCCAGCCGATGGAGTCGTGCCCGACATCGAATGAAAACTGTAAATCCTTAAAATTAGGGGTTGCATTCATGCGATCAGCCTCTCTTTGTCCCTCTCGGAATCAAGACAAAGTTTGAAGTGCAAACCGTGTCCCTGTTCGCCGCGCGAACACACCGTGTTCAAAAGCACTTGAATATAAAAACCGGCGAATCGCTTCGCCGGTTTTTTATTGTGCGGCGGCAATCGCTTGTTTGAAGCGCCGCGTTTGCGAGCCGGCGGCTCAGGCTTCGACGAGGTCTTTTTCCACGCGGAGGTTGCTGATGATGAAGTCCTGGCGGTCGGGGGTGTTTTTGCCCATGTAGAATTTCAGGAGGTCGTCGGCGTTGTGGAGGTGGTCGAGCGTCACTTTTTCCAAACGGATGTCCTCGCCGATAAAGTCCTTGAATTCGTTGGCGGAAATTTCGCCGAGCCCTTTGAAGCGGGTGACTTCCGCGCCCTGGCCGAGTTTGTGGAGGGCGGACTGCTTCCCGGCCTCGCTGTAGCAGTAGAGGGTCTGTTTCTTGTTGCGCACGCGGAAGAGCGGCGTCTCCAGGATGTAAACGTGGTTGTTGGTGATGAGCTCGGGGAAAAACTGGAGGAAGAACGAGAGGAGCAGCAGGCGGATGTGCATGCCGTCCACGTCGGCGTCGGTGGCGATGATGATGCGGTTGTAACGGAGGTCGTCGATGCCGTCCTCGATGTTGAGCGCACTTTGGAGGAGGTGGAATTCCTCGTTTTCGTAGATGACTTTCTTGGTGAGGCCGTAGGTGTTGAGGGGTTTGCCCTTGAGGGCGAAGACGGCCTGGGTCTGCACGTCGCGGCAGGCGGTGAGGGAGCCGGCGGCGGAGTCGCCTTCGACGATGAAGAGCGTGGTGTCCTCGGCGCGCTTGTCCCGGCCGTCAAGGTGCACGCGGCAGTCGCGGAGCTTGCGGTTGTGGAGCGAGGCTTTTTTGGCGCGTTCGCGGGCGATGTTGCGGATGCCGGCGAGTTCCTTGCGTTCGCGTTCGCTGGCCTCGATTTTGGCCTTGATGGCGTCGGCGGCGCCGGAATTGCGGTGCAGCCAGTTGTCGAGGTGCTGCTGGAGGAACTGGGAGACGAACTGGCGGATGCTCGGGCTGTCCTTTTCGGGGCCCATATTGTTGGAGCCGAGCTTGGTTTTTGTCTGCGATTCAAAGACGGGCTCCATGACGCGGATGGAGATGGCGGCGACGATGGACTGGCGGATGTCGGCGGCTTCGTAGTCTTTTTTGAAAAAGTTGCGGATGGTGGCGACGAGCGCCTCGCGGAAGGCGGCGAGGTGGGTGCCGCCCATGGTGGTGTGCTGGCCGTTGACGAAGGAGTAGTATTCCTCGCCGTAGTGGCCGCCGTGGGTCATGGCGAGTTCGATGTCGTCGCCTTCGAGGTGGATCATGGGGTAAAGCGGCTCGCCGGTGAGTCTTTTGGCGAGCAGGTCCTTGAGGCCGTTGTCGGAGCGGAAGGATTTGCCGTTGAAGACGAGGGTGAGGCCGCGGTTGAGGTAGGCGTAGTTCCAGAGCATTTCCTCGATGAACTCGGGGCGGAAGCGGAAGTCCTTGCCGAAGAGTTTTTCGTCGGGGTCGGGGGTGAATTCGACGAGGGTGCCGTTGCGTTCGCCGGGGGGGGCGTCGATGATTCTGCCCTCTTTCTTGAGTTTGCCCTGGTAAAACTCGACGAGGCGGGATTTGCCGTCGCGGATGGACTGGGCGCGGTATTCGAGGGAGAGGGCGTTGACGGCTTTCTGGCCGACGCCGTTGAGGCCGATGGCTTTCTTGAAGGTTTCGCTGTCGTATTTCGCGCCGGTGTTGATGATGGAGACGCACTCGGTGAGTTTGCCGAGGGGGATGCCGCGTCCGTAGTCGCGCACGTAGAGGGAGCGGTCGGCGAGGTGGATTTCGATGCGCCGGCCGAAGCCCATGGTGAATTCGTCGATGGCGTTGTCGATGGTCTCTTTCAGGAGGACGTAGATGCCGTCGTCGGGGTGGGAGCCGTTGCCGAGGCGGCCGATATACATGCCGGGGCGGAGGCGGATGTGTTCGAGGGGGGAGAGGGTTTTGATGTTTGCTTCGGTGTAGTCGGAGACGCTGCTGCTGGATTTGGCCATGATGTGTGCCATTAGCGTCGGAGGGCGGGCGCGGGAGACAAGAAATTTTTGCGGGGAAATCCCAAGTCCCAAATCGGGGGGAAATTCCAAATTCCAAATCCCAAATCCCAAATCCCAAAAAAATTTCAAAGCCCGAAATCCCAAATTTCAAAGCAGGCCGGGCGGGGGAGGGGGCCGGCTAGAATTTTATCGAGACCATGCCGTCGGAGGCGGCGAACCGGCTGCTGGAGTCAACCAGCGCGCGGTCGCTCAGGCGGCTCGTGATGCGCTCGCGGGCGCGGGCGAGGCGGGGGTTGTTGTCCGTGCCCGTGTCTTTTTCCGAAACCGGCTCGGCATAGGCGAGCAGACGGGAGCTGCGCGGGTTCGACGAACTGGCGAGGCGGTGCAGGTAATTGTTTTCATTCCCGTCCATCCCGTCCGCCGCATGGTCCGCGCCGGTCTCCGCCGGCGGGGTCACCGGCTCGAAAAGGGTCAGGATGGACGCGGGGGCGAGGCCGTCCGCATTGCCCGGGTCCGGCCTCATCTGCAAGGCGGCGAATGATTGCCGCCAGAAAATCCTGTTCCTGGCGCCTGCAAACGCGGCGGCGACCGCCGGCATGCCCGACAGGGCCGCCATGCCGGTGTTGGCATCGGCATCGACGCGGACCGGGGAGGGTTGCGCGTCCGGCCGTGGTTGCGGGGCTCCCGCGGCCGGCGTGGCGCGGACACTCGCGACCGCGGCGCTTTCCCCGGCCAGCGGAGCGGCAGGCTCGTTGGGCGCCTGCGCGGATGCCGGGGACGTGATTCCGGCGCCATGCGTGCCGTCGTGCATCGCGAAAACGGCCGCATCCCGCGGGCCCGGGCCGGCGGCGCCCGCCGCGGCTGGCGGCGCCGTGCGGTCGGAACGCATCGCGACCACGGCGAGAGCCACGGCCGCAACCGCGCCGGCCGGCACATAGATTTTTGCCAGGCCGCCCGTAAAGAGACGCCACCACGGGCGGTTTTCCACAATGGCGGCGGCGAGTTGCCTGTGGCGAAGCTCCCGCTCAAATTCCTCCCAGAAATTCTGCGGGGGGCGCTCGGCCCGCTTGAGGCGAAGGAGTTTCTCCAAGGTGACCTTGGGTTGCGATGATTTGTCCTTGTCCATTTATGCGCGCATGTATCCCTGCAACTCGGCTTGGAGGAGCTGCTTCGCGTAGTGCAGACGCGAACGCACCGTGCCCACCGAGCATTCCATGATCTCGGCGATCTCCTCATGGCTGAGTCCGTCTATTTCAAATAAAGTCACCACGGTGCGGTGTTTGATAGACAGCTTCTGCATCGCCTCGTTCAATTTTTCCTGAAGCTCCTTTACGAAGAGCTCGCGGTCTCCGCCTTTCTTATCAGTCAACTGCCTAAGAACTTCGGCGTTTGCATCCTCCTCGTGGATTTTCTCGAAGCTGAAGAAGGAGCGCAGCCGGGATTTGCGCAAATGCGAGAGCGTGGAATTGACCGCGATCCGGTAGAGCCAGGTGAAAAATGACGATTGCCCCTGAAACCGATGGATGGATTGGAAGGCCTTGATGAAGGCATCCTGCGCCAGGTCCGCGGTGTCCTCGCGATTGGAGGTCATGTTGTAGATGACGCCGAAGACACGCTCGCGATATTTCACGACGAGCTTGTCAAACGCCGCGACATCCCCCGTCTGCACCTGCCGGACAATCTGCCAGTCGGCATCGGCTTCCTGCCGGCGGTCGGGGGTCGCGACCAGGGTTTTTTCAAGAGTATGGGTTGCGGCGGACATGGGTTGCTTGGATTGCGAAAGGAAACATGCCGGTGTCGCACCGGCTGGCAATCCTATTTGTCAGATTTTCCGCCGGACGGCCCGGACGGGCTGCGGCCCGCCGGCGACATGCTGGCGCCGGCCGGCGTCAGCGACTCGCACAAACGCTTGCGAAACCGCGGGCAACGACCGCCTCAATACCCTTGGCATCCTCTCCGGCCGGTCCAGAATCCAAGCCGCATGAATCCCCTGAAACAATCCTTCACCTGGTGGTCGTTCGCAAAGCGCGGCGTCGAGGACGGCGCGCTGCTGGATGGCGCGGCGAAAATCGGTTTCGCCGGCGTCGAGCTGATTGACGAGGCGCTCTGGCCGCGCGCACGGGAGGCCGGCCTGCGCATCGCCGCGACGAACGGCCACGGCACCATCAAGGACGGGCTGAACCGCCGCGAGAACGCCGCCCGCATCCTCGGCGAGTTGCGCGAAAACATCGCCCGGGCCGCCGCGTGGAACATCCCCGTGCTCATCTGTTTTTCCGGCAACCGCGCATGGAAAAACGCCGACGGGACCGCCGGCGGAATCTCCGACGCGGACGGTCTCGCCGCCGCCGCCGACACGCTCGCCGCCGCCGCGCCCGAGGCCGCGAAGGCCGGCGTGACGCTCGCGGTCGAGTTGCTCAACAGCCGCGTTGACCACGAGGGCTGCCAGTGCGACCGCACCGCGTGGGGTGTCGCGCTTTGCGCGCGCGTCAACTCGCCCGCCGTGCGCCTGCTCTACGACATTTACCACATGCAGATCATGGAGGGCGACGTGATACGGACCATCCGGCGCGAGCACCGCTGGTTCGCGCATTACCATGCCGCCGGGAATCCGGGCCGCGGCCCGATCGCGGACGAGACGCAGGAACTCAACTACGCGGCGATTTTGCGCGCGGTGCGCGGGACGGGGTTCGGCGGCTTTGTGGGGCACGAATTCATTCCCGGCCCCGACCCGCTCGGCGACCTCGCCCGCGCCTTCGCCCTCGCCACCGCCGCCACCGCCTGAAACATTGCCCGATCCATCCGTTGCGGGTTAACTGATGTTACGCAGTCGGCAGATTTTGGCAGGGCGGTCTCGGCGAGACCGCCGTCGTTTTGCCTCGTGGTGCTCGCGGCGGTCTCGGCGAGACCGCCCTGCCAAAACTGGCCGCCGCGTCCCATCAGGGGTTAATTGCCCTTGGGGCGGGCCGGGCCGTTGTCCATCCAGAGGGCGCAACTGAGCGGGGGGAGTTGCATGCGGGGCGCCACCGGCATCCCGAAGCGCGCGGCGCGGCCGGGGGGGAAAAAGTGCTCGTGGTCGGCGAGTTGCCGCCATGCGCCGTCCGCCGCGTCCTCCGGGATTTCCATGTCCACGTCGTGCAGGGCGGGGTTGATGGCGAAGAGCAGGCGTTCGGGCCCGAGGCTGAGGTCGGCGTTGTAGAGCGTGAGGGCGGCGGTGGCGCCGGCGGCGAAGAAGAAGCGGAAAAAGCCGTCGCCCGCGCGCGTGTAGTGGCGCAGGAGGCGGCCCGCGCCGCCCAGGCGGAAGGCGATCCAGTCGGCGAAATATTCGTGCGTGGAGGGGAAGCGGCGGATGCGGCGGTAGTCGAGCGCGTTGAGGTCGCCGCGCTGGTAGGTGTTGTGCACGCCGCCTTTGGTGCGGAGGAAGTCCTGCCCGGCGGCGAGCATGGGGATGCCGATGGACATGAAGAGCACGGCGGCCATCAGGTGCGTGCGCCGGCGGTCGTTCGCGGTCGGCACGGCGCCGTCGTGGTTGGGGTTTTCGGTGATGAGGTCGAGCCAGGCGCGGTCGTCGTGCGATTCGGTGTAGTTGACGGTTTGCGCGGGCCATTTGGCGAAATGCCAGGGGGAGCCTTTGAGGAAATACTCGTAGGTTCCGTGCGTGCCGCCGCCGCGCACGTATTCGCGGAGGAAGTCCCTGTAGCCGTCGTTCCAGGAGGCCCAGCCGGTGTCGCGCAGGGCGGCGGCGATGTGGCCGCGGAAGCTCCAGGGTTCGGCGATGAGGATGACGCCGGGTTTCACGCGTTTGAGGGCGGTCTCGATGTCGCGCAGCACGTCGGCGCCGAGGAGTTCGGCGAGGTCGAAGCGGAAGCCGTCCACGCCGTAGCGTTCGAGGAGGAAGCGGCAGCTGTCGATGATGAGGCGGCGGGCCATCGCGGCGCCGGCGCGCAGGTCGTTGCCGCAGCCGCTCCAGTTTGAGAGGGTGCCGTCGCGGTCCTGGTGGAAGTAATAATACTGGTCCACCATGCGCAGGTGGGCGGGTTCGCCGGTGTGGTTGTAAACGACGTCGAGGATCACGGCCATGCCGCGTTGGTGAAAGGCTTTCACGAGGGCCTGGAGTTCGCGCACGCCGCTGGCGCGCGCGGGGTCGAGGGTGTAGCTGCTTTCGGGGGAGAAGTAGTTGCAGGGCATGTAGCCCCAGTGGTATTCGGCGGTCTCGCGGTTGTCGAATTCCTGGACGGGCTGGAGTTCGACGGCGTTCACGCCGAGGCGGTGCAGGTAAAAGGCCTCGCTTTCCACCCATTTGCGCAGGCCGGTGAAGCCGCGGCGTTCCTCGTCGGCGAGCTTGAGCGGGGCGCGGGCGGTGAGGTCGCGCACGTGCGCCTCGGCGATCACGAGGTCGTGCCATGCGGGGGTCTTGAAGCCGCGGTCGGGCTCGGGCCAGTGTTCGAGGTCGAGGATGATGCCGGGGCCGGCGCGGTCCACGGTGGCGAGGGCGTAGGGGTCGAGGATGCGTTGCGCGGGGTCGAAGCGCCCGAGTTCGTTTTTCGGGCCGTCGATGTGATACCAGTAATACCAGCCGGCGAGTTCCCGCCCGAGCGTGATTTCCCAGACGCCGTCGTCGCGGCGCGCGAGCGGGTAGCGGTGGGGCGTGTTTTCCTGGGCGAGGTCGTCGCACAGGCAGAGTTCCACGGCGGCGGCGCGCGGGGCGAAGATGCGGAAGAGGGTCTCGCCGCGCAGGACGATGGCGCCGAGGGTGGCGTCGCTTTGCCGGCGGAAGAAATAGCCGCCGGGGCGGAGGGTCACGCCGTCGCCGTCGTTTTGCCAGTGCACGCGGAGGTCGGAGGAGAAGTCGGCGGGTTCGCCCAGCGTGAACATGAAGAGGTGCCGGCCGGTGCGTTCGGGGATGACTTGGTGGTTGACGTTGCCCGCGTCGTCGGTGGCGGCGTTGGGGGCGTCAGGGGGCACGGGCAGCCAGGCGTGGGCGCCGGTGACGAACTTGAAGCGCATCGGCGGCGCGCCGAAAAAGCGTTCGGCGCGCCCGCACCACATGAACACGTCCGCGCCGTCGATCCGGGTGAGGTGCAGGCGCCATTCGTCGCAGCCGACGGCGTGCTGCCAGTGGTTGAAATCGCCCGCCAGATAGACGGTCGCGCCGGGTTCGCGGAGCTGGCGGTGCGCGTCGAGCCACAGGTAGAAGAAGATTTCGCCCTTGAGGCCTACGCAGTAGCCGCTGTGCCGGGCGAAGAGGGGCTCGGGGGCTTTCTGCAAGTCCGCCAGGGGCGGCCCTTCCGCGCCGAGGGTGAGCGGGGGCATGGCGCGCGCCTTCCAGTCGGCGGCGAGTTCGACGAGGCCCCGTGTGGGTGTTTCCATCCATGCTTGAATGATCTTCCTTTCGCGGCTGCGTGTCGGCATGAGCAGGCCGCATCATCCAGCAAGCCCTTCCCGGCTCAAGACGGAAACAGGGGCGCCGCGGTTTTGGAGCGGCGCGGTTTTGTTTTTCTATCGTCGTTCGTCAGGCACGGACGGGGAAAAAGAAAAAGACGAACGACGAACGACGATAGACGAACGACGATAGACGATAGAGAAAGAATGATGCCCGGCGGGGGCCGGCAGAACGGCGAAACACACCCTTATGCCGCGCGGGGCACGCGGTCGGGGCTGTCCGCGGCGTCCCTGGCGTTTGTCCGCCGCAGGCGCGGGCGGCGCACGCCGTGCACGGCGGCGGCGTCGATCACGACCTCGGCGATGTCGTCGCGCTGCGGGAGTTCATACATCACCTCAAGCATCAGGTTCTCCATGATGGAGCGCAGGGCGCGCGCGCCGGTCTTCAGCTCGACGGCCTTGCGGGCGACCGCCTTCACCGCGCCGGGCGTGAAGCGCAGGCGCACGCCGTCCATCGCGAAGAGTTTCGAGTATTGCTTCACCATGGCGTTTTTCACGCGGAGGAGGATTTTTTCGAGGTCGGCTTCGCCGAGCGGGTTGAGCACGGAGACGACGGGGAGGCGGCCGATGAACTCGGGAATCATCCCGAAGCGGATCAGGTCCTCCGGCTCAAGCGCGCGCATCATCTCGACGGGCGAGAGGTCGCCGCGCCCGGCTTGCGCGCTGATGGCGGAGTAGCCGAGGGCGCGGTGCCCGGCGCGGCGGCGGATGATTTCGTCGAGGCCGACAAAGGCGCCGCCGCAGATGAAGAGGATGTTGGCGGTGTTGACCTGGATGTATTCCTGGATGGGGTGCTTGCGCCCGCCGGCGGGGGGGACGGCGCAGGTGGTGCCTTCGAGGATTTTCAGGAGCGCCTGCTGCACGCCTTCGCCGGAGACGTCGCGCGTGATGGAGACGTTCTCGGTCTTGCGGCCGATTTTGTCGATTTCGTCGATGTAGATGATGCCGCACTCGGCCTTGCGCACGTCGTAACTGGCGGCCTGGAGGAGGCGCAGCACGACGTTTTCCACGTCCTCGCCGACGTAGCCGGCCTCGGTGAGCGTGGTGGCGTCGGAGATGGCGAAGGGCACGTCGAGCACGCGGGCGAGGGTGCGGGCGAGCAGGGTTTTGCCGGAGCCGGTGGGGCCGAGCAGGAGGATGTTGCTTTTTTCGATTTCGACGCCGTCGAGCCCGGGCGCGAGCGGGGCGGGGGCGGGCGGGGCGTCCTTGCTGTTTTCCGGCCCGGAGAGGCCGGCCGCGCCGCCGAACACGAGGCGTTTGTAATGATTATAAACGGCGACGGAGAGCACTTTTTTCGCGTGGTCCTGCCCGATGACAAAGTCGTCGAGCGCCTGTTTGAGCCCGGCGGGCTTGACGAGGCGGACGAGCGGTTTCGCCGCCTTGGCGGGCGGCGGCGGCGCGGGCCCGAGTTCGCGGTCGATGATGATTTTGCAGACGCCCACGCATGAGTCGCAGATATAGACGCCGGGGCCGGCGATCATTTTTTTCACCTCGGCCTGCGATTTTCCACAAAAGGAGCAGAGTGTCATGCGGGTGGATTTTGCCATTTGGGTCTGCGTTTTTAATTCTTTCTCTTTCCTCTTTATCTTTATCTTTCTCTTTCTGCTTTATGCGCCGGGGCAGGGGAACGGGGGAAGGAGGATAAAGACAAAGAGAAAGGGGAAAGATAAAGATAAAGAGGAAAGAAGATGGATGTGTATAAATCAGCCCGCCGGCGGCGCGGCGATGCTTTGGGCCTGGCGGGTGGATTCGACGACGTGATCGACGATGCCGTAGTCCTTCGCCTCCTGCGCGGTCATGTAGTAGTCGCGGTCGGAGTCTTTTTCAACTTGGGCGACGTCCCTGCCGGTGTGCCTGGCGACGACTTCGTTGAGGACTTTGCGCCAGCGGAGGATTTCCTTTGCCGCGATGGCGATGTCGGCCGCCTGGCCGCCCGCGCCTCCGGAGGGCTGGTGAATCATCACGCGGCTGTTGGGCAGCGCGAAGCGTTTGCCTTTCGTGCCCGCGCCGAGGATGACCGTGGCCATGCTCGCGGCCATGCCGATGCAGTAGGTGACGACGTCGCACTGGAGGAAATTGATGGTGTCGTAGATGGCCATGCCGCCGGTGACGATGCCGCCGGGCGAATTGATGTAGAGGTGGATGTCCTTCTTCGGGTCCTCCATCTGGAGAAAGAGGAGCTGGGCGATGACGTTGTTGGCCACCACGTCGTCGATGGGCGTGCCGATGAAGACGATGCGGTCTTTCAGGAGACGGCTGTAGATGTCCCACTGGCGCTCGCCGCGGCCGGTGTTTTCATAGACGAGAGGAACGTAGTAGCTCATGCGAGTTTAAGTTTAAGTTTAAGTTTAAGTTTAAGTTTAAGTTGAGGTTTGGGGCGAAGTCGAAACGGCAAAAGGACGGGGCGCGCGGTCGGGGGGCCGCCGGTCGCGTGCGGGCGCTTGGATTGCCGGGGGCAATCAGGCGGCGGGCGCGGCGGGCTTGGGTTCGGCCGTGGTGACGGCGGCCTTGGAGACGAGCAGGTCAAGGGTCTTGTCAAAGATGATGGCCTGCCGCACCGTGAGCAGGCGGTTGTTGTCGCCGGAGAGTTCTTTTGCCAGTTTTTCCGGAGTGGTGCGGTTCATCATGGCTTCGCGGTAGATAAACGCGTCGAGGTCGGCGTCGGAAACCTCGATGTTCTCCTGCTTGGCGATTCCGGCCAGGATGAGGCGGGTCTTCACCCGTTTTTCGGCGGCGGCCCTGGCGTTGTCGTAGAGTTCTTTCTTGTGCTTCTCGAATTCCTCCTCGGGCACGCCGCGGCGCATGTTTTCACCGATGACGTTGCGGAGGACGTTTTGGGTTTCCTCCTCCACGAGGCTGAGCGGGGCCTCGATGTCCACCCGGGCGTTGAGCGCGGCCTGTATCTGGTTGCGCTGGCGCTGGCGGTTTTCATGTTCCCGGCGCGATTTGAGGCTGTCGCGGACCTTGGTTTTGAGTTCGTCGAGGCTGGCGACTTCCTGGGACTTGAAGAAGGCCTCGTCCAGCGCGGGCAATTTGCGGGTGCGGATTTCCAGCACCTCGATGGCATAGGCGGCGGTTTTGCCGGCAAGGGCGGGCGCGGCTTCGAAGGCGGCGGGGAAATTGATTTCAACGGTTTTTTTGTCGCCGCCTTGCACGCCGGCGAGGTGTTTGCCGAGGCCGGGGATGACGCCTTCGTGTTCGCCCTCGACCTCCTCCCAGGTTTGCGGGACTTTGCCGTAGATTTGTTTGTCGGGCACGAGTTCGGCGACGGGTTTCCCGTCGATGGCGCCTTCGTAGGAGAGTTTCACGTAGTCGCCTTTTCCGGCGGGCGCGGCGGAGGTTTTGAACTCGGCGCGCTCGGAGCGGAGGCCTTCGATCATGGCGTCGATGTCGGCGGCGTCCGGCTCGACGGGGGCGATTTCGGTGGGGAGTGCGTTGTATTCGGGGAGCGTGAAGACGGGGTGGACGTCCACGGTGAACGTAAGCGTGACGGCGGCATCCGGCGCGATGGCGTCGTCGCCGTCGAGGGCGGTGATTTTGAGGACGTCGAGCTTGGATTCCTTGAGGCCGTCGCGGTAGGCCTTGCTGGTGACGCGCTGTTTGAACTCGTCGGCGAGGCCTTTGCCGAACTGGCGGAGGATCAGGCTGGCGGGCGCCTTGCCGGGGCGGAATCCGGGGATGCGGGCGTGCCTGGTGTATTCGGCCAGCACGGCCTTGTGCTCGGCGGCGACCTCGCCCTGGTCGAGCGAGACGACGAGTTGCTTGCGGGTGGCGGAGACGTCTTTGATTTCGATGTTCACGTTGGAAAGATGCGCGGGAGTGCGGTTTGTGTCTGGAAACCCGTCAGGCTACGTGGCGCCGGGCGGCGGGGTCAATGACGGATTCGCGGGGCGCCGGAAAGCGGGTGCGGCAGGAAGTGATGTCCCCGCCGGAGTCTTTCTCTTTCTTCTTTCCTCTTTATCCTTATCTTTCTCCCCGCCCGTTCCTGACGAAGGAGAAAGGAAAAGAGAAAGAACAAAGAGGAAAGAGGAAAGAGGGAATGGCACGACTTTGGGTTGCACCCGCGCGGGCACTTGCCGCTTGCCCCCCGCGCCGCGCCTTTTGTTATGCTGCCCCCAGCCATGCTCAACCGCCGAATCATCCCCTGCCTTGATGTGACCAACGGACGCGTCGTCAAAGGCGTGAAATTCCAGGAACTGCGCGACGCCGGCGACCCGGTCGAGTGCGCCAAGGCCTACGACGCGCAGGGCGCGGACGAGCTGGTGTTCCTCGACATCACCGCCTCCAGCGACGGGCGCGGCATCATGCACGACGTCGTGGCGCGCACCGCCGAGCAATGCTTCATGCCCCTCACCGTCGGCGGCGGCCTGCGCACGGTCGATGACATCGAACGCATGCTGAAAAGCGGCGCCGACAAAGTCTCGCTCAACACCGCCGCCATCCAGAACCCCCGGCTGCTCGCGGACGCCTCGCGCCGCTTCGGCAACCAGTGCATCGTCGCCGCCATCGACGCCAAGCGCGAACCCGGCGGCAAAACCTGGCGCGTTTACACCCACGGCGGACGCCGCGCCACCGCGCTCGACGCGCTCGCCTGGGCGCGCCAGGCGGCGGCGCTCGGCGCGGGCGAGATCCTGCTCACCAGCATGGATTGCGACGGCACGCAGGCCGGCTACGACTGCGCGCTCACCCGCGCGGTCGCCGACGCCGTCACCGTGCCGGTCATCGCCAGCGGCGGCGCCGGCAGGCTGGAGCATTTCGCGGACGTGCTCGACGCGGGCCATGCCAGCGCCGCGCTCGCCGCCAGCCTGTTCCATTTCGGCACCCTCACCGTTCCCCAAGTGAAAACCCACCTCGCCTCGCGCGGAATCCCGGTGCGCCCGCCCGCCCGGGAAAATGCGCCCCGCGCCATGCCCCCCGCGCCATGACCCCCGCGGACCGCGGGGCTTGCCAAAACCGCAAACCGCATTCCCCAATCCGCCTTAAAAAAAAGTGGCCAGGCACTCCACGGCACTGGGAGAACGTCGTTGCCGTTGCTACCTTCCGGTCCTGGCGGAGTTCACGCGCCTGCCCATGCATGGCACCTGGCCAACGCGGACACTGCCCCCCCGCCGGAGGCTTTCAACAACAAACTCCACGCATGAGGAAAAATCCAAAACCCCCTCAAGACAAAGCGGGAAGCCCGGCAAATCCCAAAAAGGAACCGCTAAAAACCCATTCCGAGGAGCCCCGGCCGCAATCCCGGCGCTCATTTTTACGATTGGTGCGCACCAAACCACGATTGGTGCGCATCAATCGGGAGTTGGTGCGCACCCATCACGGATTGGTGCGCACCTATCATGGATTGGTGCGCACCCATCGGGAGTTGGAGCGCACCCATCGCGACTCCGGATGCCCCGACCCCGGAGAAACCAAAAAACACACACCCCTGTCCGGCATCCGCGCTTTTTTTCAACCCCCGCGTTGCGATTTTGCACGGAAACCGCACCAATTACCCATGTCACCCGTGACAAAGACTCATTTTTAAACCCGTCAGAACCGCACACCCTTCAACCATGACCTCGCCAAACACCACTCCCGGCGCCACCCCCGCCCCCACTCCCGCCGCCGCCCCCGCCCCCCGCGCCACCCCCCCCACCCTCAAGGAACAACACCGCGCCATCAACCTCCGCCTCGCGCTGCTCGGCTGCCCCACGGTGGACAACGCCCTCGACGCCGCCATCACCGCCCTCGCCGCCCCCATCTTCGCCCGCTACCGCGAAACCACCCGCCAGCTCGCCGACCCCCTCTGCCCCGCCGACCACCGCATCCAGACCTGGCTCGACCGCTACATCGCCGCCGCCGCCACCCCCCCCCCGCCTCCCCGCCCGCACCCTCGTCCTCGACCAACCCGGCCTCGCGCGCACCCTCTCCCTGCCCGCCGACGGCGACGAATTCGCCTCCCCCCTCCTCAAAAGCTACCGCGTCCGCCAAGGCGTGCTCCACAACCCCGCCAACGACCGCCGCACCACCCAAGGCGTCTTCCACATCGCCGAAGGCGGCCTCCCCATCCCCGACGACAAACTCGCCGTCCCCAAAACCACCTTCGCCAAACTCCTCGCCCTCGCCCTCCACCCCACCCGCGAACTCCTCCGCCTCCCCTTCCCCGCCAACCGCGGCCACCGCCAGGCCGAATGCCTC
>JAITDF010000478.1 GCA_031282705.1 Opitutaceae bacterium
GAGGCATTCACCGACGAGGAGGGCAATTACTGGCTGGGCGGCGTGCCGGCGGGCGAGGCGAGGCTGGAAACCTTTTACACCGGCCTGCCCGCCGCCTCCGCCCTCGTGCAAGTCGCGCCCGGCCGGACCGCGCAGGTCCCGGTGCTGGAGCTTGGCGGCGCCGGCCCGGCCCCGCGCGCCGGCACCGGCACCGGCGTGAAAACGGACGACATCGTCAAGCTCGACGCCTTTGTGGTCACGAGCAGCCGCGAGATGAGCGGTGCGGCCCTGGCTGTGAACAGCCAGCGCTTCGCCGACAACACCCGCAGCGTGGTCTCCATCGAGGAAATGGGCTTCACCGATGACGGCAGCCTCGCCGGCGCGCTCAAGTTTCTCCCCGGCATTGATCTCGCCGACGACGACACCGGCTACGGCAATTACATCACGCTGTCCGGCGCGCCCAGCTCCAACGTGCCCGTGACCATCGGCGGTTTCGATGCCGTGACCTCGTCGGACTTGGTGCAGCAAAGCAGTCCCGCCGCCGGCGGAAACAACAACCAGCGCGCGGTGAACCTCATGCAGATTTCCACCGCCGGCATCTCGCGCATCGAGGTGAACCGCTCGCCCACGCCCGACTCGCCCGGCAGCGCGCTCGCCGGCTCGGTGAATCTCGTGCCCAAAAGCGCCTTCGAGCGCGTCCGCCCTGTTTATACTTTTAGGGTGTTCGGCATGGTCAATCAGGAGAACCTTTCCAGCCCTTTCAGCCGGAAGACCGGCCCGCTGACCCGGAAGTCGCACCCCGTCAATGACGGCGAGAGCATCAGCGCCGTCATTCCCCTGTCGAAACGCTTCGGCGTCAGCCTGAACTTCCAGCGCAGCACCACGCCGAAAAGCGTCATGCGCACCGGCCGCTCGGTGACGGCCAATTACAACGGCACCACCGGCACATGGCTGGACACCCCGGCCAACCCCGACCACTACATGCTGTATTCGCATAACATGACGGATCAAAACAGCACCTACGAGCGCTTCAGCGCCAGCCTCACCGCCGATTTCAAACTGACGAGAAATGACACGTTGTCGCTTTCCTACAACCAAGGCCACAACGAGCTTCTGCAAGGGATTCGTCAGGTCCGCTGGGCGCTGGATTACAGAACCGGGGCGTTCGACAGGGCAAACTCGACGCTCACCACCGTGCAGACCGTCGCCTCGCCCAATAACAACACCGACATCCTGAACCAGACGCAGTATATTGATTCCGTGAGCCGGAACCGCTCGCTTTCGCTGCGTTACCGTCATCGCGGACGGCTCTGGAACGCCGAGCTGGGCGCCAGTCAGGGCAAGGCGACCCGCTCGTCGCTGGACCTCGACAACGGTTTTTCCTTCACCGGCCAGCTCATGCTCGAAGGCACTTATATAAAGCTGGAGGACATCCAGCCGTGGACGGTCGGAAAAATCACCGCCAGCTACCACGGGGTGCCCGTCTCGCCGCTGGATGTGCAAAGCTACATCAACACCGGTTATTTTTTGAAAAGCACGGACGCGGGCAGCATTTACACTTCCCTTCCGGCGGTGCGCTTCAAGCCGCAATGGACGGCGGATCGGAAAAACCAGCTCAACGGTTTTCTCTCCCGCAACCTCAACGCATTGAAATCAATAATCAAAGTCGGCTTCGACTACACGGATTATGAGCGCTCCCAGCATTTTGACCCGGAGCTTGGCACCAACAATAGCGGTTTTGTCTATAACGGCACGGATGTCTCGCTCCTGGACTTTATCAATCACGACTATAATCGGGAACTGGCGGGCGGCCTCGGCGTGATGGAAAGCCTGAACCTTCACCAACTGGCCGATTTCTATCTGGCAAACAAGGGCCGGTTTGTCCAGGCGAACAGCGCCACCGACGCATTGACGGCGGATCGCAACAACAAATACCTGAACGAGGAGATTGTCGCCGGTTATGTGCGGCTGGACTCGCATCTTTTCCGATCCCGTCTGCAACTGGTCTATGGGTTCCGTTACGAATACACGAAAAATTATGGCGAGGGGCCGCTGTTGAACAGCACCACGAGCCAATACACGCCAGGAGGCGCGCGGGCGAGTCACGATTACGGGCATCTCTTCCCGAGCGTGAACGCGAATTTCACGCTGTTTCCCAACCTGATTTTGCGCGCGGCCTATTCCAAGAGCATAGGCCGCCCCGATCACTACAACATCGTTCCCGGTGTTAGCATTCCCAATCCCAACCCGGCGGCGGATTACCAAACCATCACCATCACCAATCCCGGCCTCAAGCCGTGGTCTTCCGACAATGTTTCGGTTTCCATCGAACTATATTCATCCGACATGGGCGACATCACGCTTCGCGGTTATCGTCGCTGGGTTAAGGACGGCTTCACGCTGGATGAGGCGCCCGAGCATATCGAACAACAGGTCATTGATGACTACGACATTGATAGGAATGAGTATTCCCCGGATCTCCGGGTGAGGACTTTTGTCACGCTTCCCGGCACGGTTGTCACCTCCGGGCTGGAGTTGAGCGGACGCTACCGGCTGGATAAAATCCTGCCCGCTTGGGCGCGGGGGCTTGCGGTGAAATTCAGCGCCTCGCGCAGCACTTTCTCGGGCGGCGGGGTGAATGCCTCGGCTTTTACCGCCCAGAATTTCTACCTCACACCGTGGTCGCTCGGCGGAGGTATTTCGCTGAATCGCCGCTGGTTCTCAATCAGCCTGACCGGCAAGTGGAACGACCGCAGACGCCTGGCATATTATGATCCGGTCGCCTCCGGCCTTTACGAGCCGGGAACCTACCGTTACCAAGATGCGAATCTGCGCATGGACATTGACCTGCGGGTGAGCCTGACCAAACACATCGATCTGTTTGTGAACGGTCGCGACATCAACGGCTACGACCAAATCTACCTGCTCTACGGCCCGAGCACGCCCGACCTGCTCAAGGGGCAGACCAAGCTGGAGTTTGACCCCGTCTGGACGCTGGGCCTGACCGCCAAGTTCTGATTTTGCTTCTGCTCCCGCAGGCGCGGACGCAGCCGCATCCAAGGGTGCCGTATTTCAAAACTTCAACATCACTATATCAATGCCCTTCTGTCATCAAATCGATTGCATCGGCGATTGAAGGGCGTTGCGACAAGAATATAAATACATCCCCTGCCCGTTGACTTTCCTCCCATTCGACCATGCCATACTTCCAAAAACTCATTGCACGGGTTCTGCTTGTTCTTTTGTTTTCATTTGACAGCGCCGTCATCGGCGCCGCCGGTGGCACGCCAACGCCGCTTGAGCGTGACATCGTGATTTACGGCGCGACCTCCTCCGGCATTGCCGCCGCCGTGCAGGCCGTGCGCATGGGCAAGTCCACCGTCATCGTCGAGCCAGGCGGCCGCATCGGCGGACTCACGACCGGCGGCCTCGGCCAGACCGACATCGGCAACAAGCGCGCCATCGGCGGAATCTCACGAGAATTCTACCAGGCCATCCGCAAACATTATATGGCCCCCGCCGCGTGGAAATGGCAGCGGCACTCGGAGTTCACTGTCGCCAAATCTCGTATCGATGACGAGGCATGGTGGATATTTGAACCCGGCGCCGCGTTGAAAATATACGAGGAGTGGGTCAAGCGTGATAACATTGAAATCATCAGGCACGAGCGCCTCGACCGAAAAAACGGAGCCATCTTTGCCTCCGGAAAAGACGGGCGCCGCCTGCTCGGGTTTCGCACGGAATCAGGCCGTGAGTTTCGAGGGAAAGTCTTTATAGACGCCACCTACGAGGGGGACCTCATGGCGCTCGCCGGCGTGAGTTACACCGTCGGGCGCGAGGCCAACGCCCTTTATGGCGAGACGTTCAACGGTGTGCAGACGCTCAATGCGAAAAGCCACAATTTCCGCCCCGGCATCGACCCGTATATAAAAAAGGGCGACCCTTCCAGCGGACTGCTCCCGTTCATTGACCCGAACGGACCCGGCGAGGAAGGCGCGGGCGACCGGCGCGTGCAGGCGTATTGTTTCCGCATGTGCCTGACCGACCACCCGGACAACCGCATCCCCATTGCCAGGCCAGAGGGCTACCGCGAGATTTGGTATGAATTGCTCTTCCGCGATTTCGAGGCCGGGCTTGACCGCGTCCCGTGGGGCAACGCGCCTTTGCCGAACCGCAAAACCGACATCAATAACAAATATGGCTTTTCCACTGATTTCATCGGCCAGAATTATGATTATCCCGAGGCGGATTATCAAACACGGGAGGAAATCGCCCGCCGCCATTTATTATATCAACAGGGCCTCGTGTGGACGCTCGCCAACCACCCCCGCGTGCCGGAAAACGTGCGCAAGGAAGCCTCCAGATGGGGTGCGACAAAGGATGAATTTCTGGAAACAGGCGGCTGGCCGGGACAATTATATATCCGTGAGGCCCGCCGCATGATCGGCGGGCTGGTGATGACGCAGCATCATTGCCAGGGCCGTGAAACCGTCAGTGACTCCATCGGCATGGCCGCCTATACAATGGACTCGCACAGCACGCAGCGCCATATCGACAAAAATGGCCACGTCCGCAACGAGGGTTGTGTCGAGATCAGGGGCTTCCCTCCGTATCCCGTCGGTTACGGCGCGCTCGTTCCGAGGCAGACCGAGTGCGAAAATCTCATCGTCCCGGTTGCAATGTCGGCATCGCACATCGCCTACGGTTCGATCCGCATGGAGCCTGTCTTCATGGTGTTTGGCCAGTCCGCCGCCACCGCTGCCGCGTTCGCCGTGGACGATGGCGTGGCCGTGCAAAAAGTGAATTACGACAAACTGAGGGCGCGTTTGCTTCGCGACGGACAGGTATTGTCGTTGGAGTCAAATCTGGCAACAGACCCCGGCAAGGATACCTCGCAAGAACATCGGTTCCAGCCGGATGCAGACAGCCTCGTTGCGTCCGTCGCCGCGCTCCAAGCGCGAGGCTTTGTGCAAAATGGAGAATATTGGACCAGGAAAGCCCGTTCCGGGGAAACGTGTGACGGGGCCAAAGTCGCACTGCTCATCATGACCGTCGTCAGCAACCGGACGAAGGCAGTCACATTGGACGAGGCTTGCGACTACCTGCACAAGGTGCATGCCATCAGCAATCCGAAGACTTGGAAGCAAAATGCCGTTCGCGGGCGAACTTGCCGCGGCGATCATGTGGCAAAACTCATCGGCGCGCTTGACCGGCTGACAGCGTCAGGACGCCCTTAATCTTATATCCCATATAGAATTTTCTCCATGCGCCTACTGGGACTCCATTGGATGGATGCACTGCTCATCCTTGCCTATATCATCGTCGTTCTCGCGCTCGGACAGTATCTGTCCCGCAACGTAAAAGGAGAAAAGGACTTCTTTCTTGCCGGACGCGGTCTGGGCAAGTGGTTCCAGTTTTTTTTAAACTTTGGCAACATGACCGACCCCAGCGGGGCGGCGGTCACGGCAAGTTCCGTATATCGACAGGGTGTCGGCGGCGTGTGGCTGGGCATGATTCCATTGTTTTGCACGCCTTATTATTGGTTCATGTGCGTCTGGTTCCGCCGTGTGCGCCTGACCACCATAGCGGACCTTTTCGAGGACAGGCTGGGGCGTCGCTTCCTGGCATCATTATATGCGCTGGTCAATGTGCTCGTGGCCATCGTGATCATAGGATTCGGCAATATCGTCGGCTACAAGACACTCGCCCCCATAATGGCCAGGGATGCGGCGGATCACACACCCGCCGAGCAGAGGCAGGTCGATGATTACAGGGAATTTGACGCGCTCAGGAAACTGAGGCAGAACACCTCCGTCACGCTTTCCACCGCCCAGGCGGAGCGTTATGACATGCTGAAGGGCCTGTATAACAAGGGGGAGCTTTACCCATATGTTTCATATTTGAAGCCCGTGCCGTTTTATATCGCATCGTCCATCCTCGTGGCGGTGTTCATAATGCTTGGAGGGCTGAAAGCCTCCGCCATGATCGACGCGCTTCAAGCCTGCCTCATCATAATCATATCCATCATATTAATCCCCTTCGGGCTGATGCGACTCGGCGGCTTCGGCGCCCTGCATGCCAAGGTGCCCAAATACATGTTCGACCTGTTTGGCGGGGGGCTTGCAAGCGAATACACCTGGTATTCGGTCGGCGCGTTTTTCCTCATGTCGTTCATCGGCATCAACGCCGCGCATGGCAACATGGGCATTTACGGGGCGGCGAAGAACGAAATGGCCGCGCGCGTGGGCGCCGTGTCCGGCGGATTCAGCAAGCGCATCATGACCATCGCCTGGTGCTTCTGCGGATTGCTGGGCGTGGCCATTTTTGGCGGCAATCTTTCGGATTCGGACCAGATATGGGGGATGCTCACCGGACGGCTTCTCCCCGCCGGCCTGATCGGCGTGATGATCATAGGCATCCTGGGCGGCAAGCTGGCGCATCTTGGGGCCTCCTCGGTGGTGCTTTCCGCGCTCGTCGTGCGCAATCTCTATGAACCGCTGTTTCCCGGAAAAGCGGAGCGGCATTACATGATTGTCGCGCGAGCCACGGTTCCCGCAATACTCACCCTCGGCATCGGCGTCGCCGTTTACCTCCAAAGCGCGGTCGCCTTGCTCAAGTTTGTAATCTCGCTCAGCGTGATCTGGGGCGCCCCCGTCCTTCTCATGTTCCTGTGGCGGCGGCTTACCGAGGCCGCGGTGCGCGTGCAGGTCGTCGTTTGTCTGCTCTTCATCGGGATCGTCCCCTGGATGGTCACCGCCGTGCCGGCCCTCCGGCAGTCGGCATGCCTGGCCACGATGACCGGGGAGCGGCTTGTCGCCATCCATACAAGGGCGACGGAATCCGACGTGGAGACGGGGATAGCGGCAAGGGAGGGGGAATATATAAACAAGACGGTGCGCGTCGAGCCGGTTTCGGTGTTTTTCGAGGATGGAATCGCCCGCGTTGACCCGCGCGATCCGGCCTCCGCCCGCGAGGGGGTGGGCCGGTTTAATATCGAAGTGTTCCTGGTGTCCCTGTTTGGAATTGATGTGAAAAAATTCAGCCCCGCCGGGCTGCTGACGACCCGCTATCTGGTGGACGCCTTTCTTCCGTTGCTGCTGCTCATTGTCATCAGCCGCGTGACAAAACCGGTGGACTCGCGCCTCGTTGAACGCTTTTTTGCCAGGATGAAGACCCCCGTGGCGGCGACACCGGAGCAGGACGCGCTGGAGGTGGAACGCAGCCACGCGAACCCGTCCCGCTTCGATCACATGAAACTTTTTCGAAAATCGAACTGGGAATTCACCAAGTGGGACAGGCGCGACTTCCTGGGTTTCACCGTCTGCTGCCTGGCCGTGCTGGGCGTCCTTCTCTTTTTCAAACTGCTCCTGATGATAGGCGCATACTGACAATACTACAAAAGCAATCCGATGAAATACATAATCCCGCTCATATTCACCCTGGCAATTGCCGGCCCATGCCTTGCGGCCGGCCGGCCGCAACCCGGCCCGCGCCTGTATCGCACGATGGCGGACGTGGAACGGGCGCGTCTGCAAATAAAACAATATCCCGGGCTGGCGAAAGCGCACGCGACCTCCGCCAAAATGACGGAGGACAGCGTGCGCCGCTGGAGAAAGCAGCATCCCGCCTCCAATAAACACAGCGCGGACGAATGGCTTGCCCTCGGTGCAAAATCGCCACGGCCTCCCATCCCCGAATTATTGAGAAATGCGTCCTGTTATGCGCTCATGCCCGAAAAGGCGCTGGGCGAGTGCATTCGGGAGCAAATGCTCTATTGCATCGGCTCACGCAAGGCGCAGGGGACATGGCGCGATCTCGGAATCCACGAGGGGCAGCGGATGCTGGAATTTGTCAAGGCATATGATTTGGTTTCCGAAGCCGGAATCCTGTCCGGGGAGGAGCGCGGGATTATCAAGGAGGAGATTTGCAGGGCCGGTTATTTTCTTGAGGCATGGCTGCTGGACAACCCCGCCACCCGCTTCGAGCGGGGCGACCTCTATTGCCTGAATATTAACATTTATCCGGCGGCGGTATTGGGTATCATTGCCATTGGGTTTCCAGAGCATCCCGAGTCCGGGCGCTGGCTGGGCGTTGCGCGGGAGCAAATAGTAAAATACCTGCTGACCGATTTCGCCCTTGACGGCGGCTACGGGGAGGGATCGGCGCACTATTTTCAGCCGATCATGGAAGCCATTTTGGAATTCATGACCGTATGCAAAAATACCGGCGCTTATGATTATTCAAAAGACCCGGCCGTGTCCGCCGCCGTCGTCCGCGCATTGACGTGGAGAATGGATTTGATGGCCCCGGATGGACGCAACGCCGCCATTGGCGACGCCGGGCGCCACTGGCACGGCGGTCGTGAATTTGAGCTGGCCGCCCGGCTTTTCAACAAGCCCGATTTGTCCTGGGCGGGCCGCCATATGCTCGCACTCTCACAGGATTTTCCAGCCACGGACTCGGCAAACGCGCTGCCTGATCCCCTTGCGGCGGATTTTTCAAGCGAACCGTCCGCTCCCGCGCATTTATATGCCAGCTATCCGTGGTCAGGCTATGCATTCTTCAGGTCGGGCTGGGGCGCGACCGACAACTATTTTATGTTCAAATATGGCCCGACATGGATCGGTCGCAGGGAGACGGAGACTCGCGCCGTCATGGCCGGCCACGCGCATGAGGACGCCCTGCAAATCGAGCTGCATTGGAAAGGGAAGCCTTTGTTGGTCGATCCGGGCGTCGGAGGCTCATATGCCGATTATTTGAATTATGGAGGCTATTGGAAGGCGACGATAGCACACAACACGGTCGGGCTCGGCAATCCCCACGGCCATGACCGGCTGGACGGCTGCTACGACGAGCATGTCCGCGAGCATGGCGCTGATTTCCGATATGAACAGGAGCAACGGATAATCGGGCGTTCTGATTATACAATTCACGCGATGGGCGATGCCGGTGACGCCTGCATCGCATCGGTGAGCGCCAAAACACTGCCCGATGTCGTTCATACGCGTTCCCTGCTCTGGCTGCGGGACAATTCCCTGGCACTCGTCTTCGACCGGCTGGACAGCGACAGGACGCAGCCGTATGAATGGTATCTCAATCCAATCGGCCGCCTGCTCGAAAAGGACGGCTCTTTTGTATTCGGCGACGGGCAGGCCAGGCTCAAAGTCATTCCACTCCTGCCCGAGGGGACGGACACCCGCATCATGCAACGGGGCGACCCCAATGTGCCGCCATACTATCCACCCCTGCGGACTGATGGCAAAACCGGAACCTTCCGGTGGGCAAACACCAGCCTGATGATTGAGTCCGTAAAAAGCAGGACGGCCGATTTGATAAACATACTCATCCCGCATGGAGAGAAGTGCCCATACGTGGAAACGAAGCTGGGGGCCAAAGGCTGCATGCTTTCATCCGCCGATGACTTAATATTAATTGGCGCGGCCAACAATGACGACAGAACACTTTCTGTCGATGAGGGCGCCGGTTTTGTGCGTCTGGCGGGCGGGAGCGCATCAACATACGCCTTGTTTCATGGGCGCTCGCTGGCGCTCCGGGGGCAAACGCTTGTTTCCTGCAAATTAAAGTCCGTGGAGTGGGCGTCGCGTTACCCATTTGTTTTGAACGCCCTGATAAGCCCCGCCGGCAAGCGGGCCAGTTTCGGGCTGCCGCCGCACCCAATGGAACAAGGGCTGGTCCTTGAAAAAATCGTTTCAGACAAGCGTCCGGGCATCGCGCCCGTGGAAGTTGAGGTTTCCTTCAAAGTGGATGAGAAACCCAGGCGTGTCATTCTCAGAAAATCATTGGTTGACATGCCGTCCGCCGCCGGTCCGGTGGCAATCCCGGCCGCGGCGGGCAAGGTTTCCAAGACAATATTGAATTTCCTCCGCGACAGCGAGCCTCCATTTTCATATAATGAATCAACAAACATGCTCACCGTGACCATTCCTTCCGGAGCCAGCCAACTGGTTTGGGAATAGGATTTCATTCGTGGAAATTGGAGAACGCCTGAGCCTCATTGTGCGCGCAGGAAAGCGCGAGAGGGACGAGGCCTTGGGAAGAACGGGGTCACTGCACAGGGGATGGCATTGCAGCGGGGCGCATCGGGCTTGACGGGCGTGCCGGCTGGGCCGTGCGTGAGTTCCCCATTGTCATTGATCCATTGACACACCCGGGCGGACGCCCTGTCCGCGTGAGCACGCCGTGCGCCACGCGCCGGAATCGTCCTGCGTGGTGGTGATTCCGGCAAACTGCATGCGCAGGTCGCCAAGGATTGCGTCGTGCGCCGGTTGCCTGTCGCCGGGCAGCGCGAACACCCGGCGGAGGCGACGTCTTTCGTCTTTCAGCAGGTGCGGGCAGGGAGAAAGATAAAGAAGAAAGAAAAAGAGAACGCGAACGCGAACAATAGATGCCGGCGCTGGGTGACATCACTTTGCATCGCGGCGATTTTTTCCCGCTCCGCGCGGCAAAAACGTGACACCGCGCCCCCGCCCGCCCATGCTGGCCGGTTTCGTCCATCCATTCCCATGAAAAAACAAAATGCCGACAAACTCCACGCCTCCGGTGCCTCCGCGCAACCGCGCGGCATGAGCCTCCTGACCAACGCGCTCCTCAACAAGGGCACCGCCTTCAGCGAGGCCGAGCGCGACACCCTCGGCCTGCGCGGCCTGCTGCCCCCGCGCGTGTTCACCCTTGAGGAGCAAAAACAGCGCGCCCTCGGCAATCTGCGCCACAAGCCCACCGACCTGGAAAAATACATCTACCTGACCACCCTCCAGACCCGCAACGAAACCCTCTTCTACCGCCTCGTCCAGGACCACATCGAGGAAATGATGCCTCTGGTTTACACGCCCACCGTCGGCCAGGCCTGCCTCGAATACGGCTTCATCTTCCGCCGCCCGCGCGGCCTCTTCATCAGCATCCGCGAACGCGGCCGCATCGCCGAAATCCTCCGCCACTGGCCCGTCGCCGACGTGCGCATGATCGTCGTCACCGACGGCGAGCGCATCCTCGGCCTCGGCGACCTCGGCGCGCTCGGCATGGGCATCCCCGTCGGCAAACTCTCCCTCTACACCGCCTGCGCCGGCGTGCACCCCGGCTACTGCCTGCCCGTCACCCTCGACGCCGGCACCAACAACGACACCCTCCGCAACGACCCCTTCTACATCGGCCTCAACCAAAAACGCGTCCGCGGCCCCGAATACGACGCGTTCATCGACGAGTTTGTCGCCGCCGTGAAATCCGTCTTCCCCCGCGCCCTGCTCCAATGGGAGGACTTCGGCAACACCAACGCCTTCCGCCTCCTCGCCGCCCACCGCGCCAAAATCTGCTCCTTCAACGACGACATCCAGGGCACCGCCGCCGTCGCCCTCGCCGGCCTCCTGGCCGCGCACCGCATCACCGGCGGCGGCATCGAGCACCAACGCATCCTCTTCCTCGGCGCGGGCGAGGCCGGCACCGGCATCGCCGACCTCTTTGTCACCGCCGCCATGGACGCCGGCCTCACCGAGGCGCAGGCCCGCGCCTGCTGCTGGTTTGTGGACTCCGAGGGCCTCGTCGTGAAAAACCGCAAAGGCCGCCCCCTCGCCCACCACAAAATCCCCTACGCGCACGACCACGCGCCCCTCGCCACGCTCGCCGGGGCGGTCGAGGCGCTCAAGCCCACCGCCCTCATCGGCGTGTCGAGCCAGGCGCGCGCCTTCACCGAGCCGATCATCCGCCGCATGGCCGGGCTCAACCCGCACCCGGTCATCTTCGCCCTGTCGAACCCGACCGCGAAGGCCGAGTGCACCGCCGAGGAGGCCTACCGGTGGACCGGCGGCCGCGCCATCTTCGCCAGCGGCAGCCCCTTCGAGCCGGTGAAACTCGACGGGCGCACCTTCGTTCCCGGCCAGGGCAACAACGTCTATATCTTCCCCGGCATCGGCCTCGGCGCGCTCGCCTGCGGCGCGACGGAAGTGACCGATTTCATGTTCCTCACCGCCGCGCGCACGCTCGCCTCCATGGTCGGCGAGGACGACCTCGCGAAAGGCCGCGTCTATCCCGCCCTCACCCGCATCCGCGCCGTCTCGCTCGCCATCGCGGTCGAAGTCGCCAAGGAGGCGCACAAGGAGGGCCTGGCCACGCTGCCCAAGCCCGTCGATCTCGAAGCCGACATCCGCCAGTCGATGTTCGAGCCGGTTTATCAAGACTGCCTGTAGCCGGCGCTTCCCCCGCTTCCCCGCGCCGCCACGACGGCATGCCGGCCGGGCTGGAAATCCATTCCCGGACACTTTTTATCTGTGTTCATCCGTGTTAAATTTAACGGTTGGTTTTTATTGAACGGAAGAAAACGAAGGGAACGAAGAAAGCCTTTCATTTCATATGTCTTCTTTGTTTTTTATCTTCGTTGCCTTTGTTTCCTTCTGTTCAAGACAATGGTTGGTTTTATTTAAACCGCAAAAAACGCGAAATGCCGCGAAAGGGAAAGGATCTCTTTCGCGTGTTTTGGCGTTTTTCGCGGTTCAAAAATCCATGGTCTTTTCATCGGTGAAGATTGGTGGTTGGATTTATTGGTTCGTTTTTCAACCACTAATTTTCACTAATAATCTGAACACTAATGGACGCTGGCTCATCACCGTTTATCATGGGTCTCCGAGGGAAAATGCTATAAGGCTGTATGAATGCCGAAATCATGAAAAAAGGCGGAGCGAGCACGAAGCCACGAAGTGGCCCGAAGGGCGGCCTGCAGGCCGCTTCGCGCGGAGCGGGAGGTTCCCCTCTCCTCGGGGAGAGGGGGAAAGGGGCGTGAGGAGATCGCAAGGCAGCGACTTGCCGCATGCATGGAATGGCAGGAATCTTTAGACGCCATATTGTTCTCAACTTACCCATGATAAACGGTGAAGAGCCAAATTTTTAGAGGTTCCCGCATTAGTATTAAGAGTTGATGTTACGCGGCGGGCGGATTGCGTGGCCCGGGCGACCCGCCCGTGCGGGTTGTGTGGCATGGAGGCTTCCCCGCCCATGTTTTCGGGAGGTGGCGCCGTGAAACACGGGCGGGACACCCGGGCCACGCAATCCCGCACTGCCGTGCCTTCGCGAAGTCCTGGATTCCTTTGGCTGCGCAACATCAGTCAAGAGGTGAATGCCGCGTGGAGGCGTCCGTGACCTTGGAGGGATGGCCTTCGTGTCCCGTCTTGGTTTCGCCAAAAAACCCGCAACCCGCCGCCCAGGGGATTTCCCGCGGCAGCATGGCGGCCATGCGGCGGACAAGGGCGGCGTTTTCAGGACGGCCCGCGAGGTTTTCGGTCTCGAAAAGCTGGTCGCCCTTGTAGGCGTAAAGCTCGCGCGCGATGACATCGGACGCGCCGAATTTGCGCCATTCGACATAGCGGTGCGCGGCGGTGCGCACCGCGTAACCCATCACGCCGGGGACGGCGTCCTTGCTCATGGGCCACGGACGCGGAAACTGGCTGCGCGCGCCGTCGAGCCCCGGCGCGGCGGGATTGCCGAGGTTGGGCACGAGGCTGCGGCCCTCCAGCTTTTCGCGCGGGGGCAGGCCGCAGAGTTCGACCAGCGTCGGGTAGATGTCCAGAAGCTCGACGAGCGCGTCGGTGCGGACGCCGCGCGGGCGGTCGTCGGGCGTGGCGATGATGAGGGGCACGCGGGTGTCGGACTCGTAGCAGGTGGTTTTGCACCAGAGCCCGTGCTCGCCGAGGTGGTAGCCGTGATCGCTCCAGAGGACGATGATGGTGTTTCCGGCCAGGCCGGTGCGGTCGAGGGTGTCGAGGACGCGGCCGATTTGCGCGTCGGTGAAACTGGTGGCGGCGTAGTAGCCGTGGCGCAGGCGGGCGATTTGCGCGGGCGTCAGCGGGCCGATTTTGGGCATGTCCGAATAACCGCGCAGCTCCACCGAGTCGTGGAGGGCAATGCCCGGCGCGAGGCGCGGCGGCGCGGGCTGCTCGACGGGCGGGATTTTCGCCGGGTCGTGGAGATCCCAATAATGTTTCGGCGCGGTGAAGGGCGCGTGGGGCTTGCGAAAGCCGACGGCGAGGAAAAACGGCGGCGCACTGGCCCCGCGCGCGGCGAATTTTTTGAGGGAATCGACCGCGGCATCGGCAACCCTGCCGTCGGGGTATTCGCTTTCGGGCGCGTCAACAAACTCGGTCGCCGCCGCCTTCGAGCTTTTATGGGGTTTGCGGTTTTCCGCCAGGCGGTAGTCCTCCCGCTTGGGCATGCCGAGGTGCAACCCGGGCTCGTTCCACGACGCGTCGTCGCGCTTGCCGTCGTGGTAGATTTTGCCGATGGCCTGCGTGCGGTAGCCGTTGAGCTTGAAATGCTCGGGCAGCGGAACGACATCGGGCGCGGTCTCGCGGAATTCCGCGCGCAAATCCCACACGCGGATGGAGTCGGGGCGGCGTCCGCTGAGCACCGACTGGCGCGAGGGGTTGCAGACGGCCTGCTGGGTGTAGGCGCGGCCAAACCGCGTGCCGCGCGCGGCCAGCCGGTCGATGTTGGGCGTGATGGCGGCGGGGTCGCCGTAGCAGCCGATGTTCAACCGCAGGTCATCGCAGGCGATGAAAAGGACATTCGGGCGCGG
>JAITDF010000559.1 GCA_031282705.1 Opitutaceae bacterium
ACCCGCAGCCTCGACACGCCCCGGCTCGCGGCGGAACTGGCGAAGGCGAGGGCGGAGTGAGCGGACAAATCCTTCCATTTCATAACAACCTTCCCCCGTTCGTGATCATTCGCGGCTGAGAACAAATCTTTCATGGAAAATCCTTCCGACAACATCGACGCCAATCGGGCCGGAACGCTGGAAATCGTCCGGTCGGGGCTGCGTTTTATTTATCAACAGGCCGGCGGGCGGCTTTACGGCGGGCGGCTGCTCCCCCTGTCGCGCGGGGCGGGGGGGATTCCGCATCAAGGCATCACGGCGTGCCGCCCGTTTGAATTGATATTAAGCGGGGAGGGGCCGGACTTCGCGGCGCGCAGCCGCTCGATCGGAGGCTGCGCCGGCCTCATGCGCTTCAATGGAATGGCCGGGGAGCGGCGGGCGGACGGACGGCAGGTCACGCTTGAATACGAGCGCGCCGCGCCCGCCTTGACGGTGACGCAGCATTTCCTGTTTCCGCGCGAGGACATCCCGGTCTGCCGCCAGTGGGTTTGCATAAAAAACAATTCCCCCGAACCGGTCGGCATCGAGCAGCTCGCCTCGGCGGTCATGCACCATGTCGGGGTGGAAAACGGGCCGGATGCCGCCCGCGATCTGCGCCTGCACATCCCGTTCAGCGGGTGGTCGGGCGAAGGGCAGTGGCGGGAGCTCGCACCCGGGTCGCTCGGTCTCACCTCGCCGGACTCCTCCCATTACCGCGCGCTCTCGATCGGGTCCCGCGCGTCGGCGGAAAAACATCCGGCGGCCGTGCTGGTTGACACGAAGCGCCGGATATCATGGTTCTGGCAAATCGAGCATTCCGGCTCATGGATGTGGGAAATCGGCCACTTGTTTTATAAAGAACACCAGGGGCTCTACTGGCTTGCCGGCGGGCCGTGCGAGCCGTTTGGCGGCTGGTGGAAGGAGCTCGCCCCCGGCGAAAGTTTCGCGACGGTGCCCGTGGCGCTGGGGTGCGTGGAAGGGGGCTTCGAGGAGGCGGTCGGCGCGCTGACCGCCTACCGTCGCGCCGCCTGCCGCCGCCCGCATCCGGTCGATGACGGGCTCCCGGTCATATTCAATGACTATATGCATTGCCTGTGGGGCGACCCGGCGCCCGAAAAAGAGCTGCCCCTGATCCGCGCGGCGGCGGAACTCGGCTGCGAGGTCTTCACGATGGACAGCGGCTGGTATGCCGCGCCGGATGAAAACTGGTGGGCCAGGGTGGGCGAGTGGAAGGCGAACCCGGCGCGGTTTCCCGGCGACGCGTTCGCGCGCGTGATGCGCGCGATACGCGACCACGGCATGATTCCCGGCCTCTGGCTGGAGCCCGAGGCCGTGGGCGCGCGCAGCCCCGTCTCCGCCCGGCCCGACGGCTGGTTCCTTCGCCGTCATGGAAGACGGATTGTCTATAACGGGCGGTTCTTCCTCGATTTTCGGAACCCCGGGGTCCGCGCGTGGATGCTTGATATCAACACCCGTTTGATAAACGAGCACGGCATCGGTTATATAAAATACGATTACAACATCGACCTCATGCAGGGCGCGGACTCCGCCTCCGGCGGCCTCGGCCACGGGCTGCTGGAGCATATCCGCGCCCTGTATCAATTCTATGACGAGCTGGCCGCGCGCTTCCCCGCGCTCGTCATGGAAAACTGCGGCGCGGGCGGGCTGCGCATGGATTACGGGATGCTTTCGCGCATGCAAATCCAGAGCAGCAGCGACCTGGAAAACCGCCTCGACTACGCGCCGCTGGCCGCCGGCGCCGCGGCGCTCTGCCTGCCCGAGCAGATGGCGGTCTGGGCGGCCCCTCCGCCGGACGGCGGCACGGAGGACACGATCCTGAGCATGGTCAACCCGCTGCTCGGCCGCGTGCACCTGGGCGGACGGATTGATTTGCTCCCCGCGCCGCAACTCGCGCTCGTCCGCGAGGCGCTTGCTTTATACAAACAAACCCGCGGACGGCTGGCGCGGATGCGTCCGTTTTACCCGTCGGGCATGCCGCGCATCATGCCGCGCGGCGCGTGGATGTCGTGGGGGCTGCGGGACGAGACCTCCGCCCTGCTCGGCGTCTGGCGCCGGGGGGCGGCGGCCCCGTCCTGCGAAATCCCGCTGCCCGCCGCCATGCGGGGCTGGCGGGCGCGCATCCTCTATCCGCAAAAACCACCACCGGGGGACAGTCTCAAGCACGCGGCCGACGGACGGTTGATCATGCGAATCGGACATCCCGCCGGCGCGAGGTTGCTCGAAATAAGCGCCCGATGACTTTTATAAACCTGAAACCTGAAAACATAAATTCACCGATTGACACGCAATGAAAACGAACCGCCCTGAAATCCAGTCCCGTGGAAAAAACTCCCTTCGCATCCTGTCCGTCGTGCTGGCCGCGCTCGCCGGCGCCGCCTACGGCCAGGCGGTGCGAACCGAAAAAGACAACAACGCCCCGCCGCCCGCCGGCGAGGTCGTCACCATGGATGTCTTCGAGGTGAAGACCGACGGCGACATCGGCTACATGTCGCAAAATGCCGCCGAGGTCACGCGCATGAGCACGCCAATCGAGGACATT
This sequence comes from Opitutaceae bacterium, assembly GCA_031282705.1. Lineage (GTDB taxonomy): Bacteria > Verrucomicrobiota > Verrucomicrobiia > Opitutales > Opitutaceae > Termitidicoccus. The sequence goes on from JAITDF010000559.1 coordinate 2,579, forward strand.
CCGATGAATATCACGGTGTTCAACCAGCAGTTCATCGAGGACCTCGTGGCGACCGACACCAGCGAGCTGCTCGCCTACGATGCCTCGACGGTGAAAACAAGCGCGGATGATAGTTTCATCGCGCGCGGTTTCACCAGTGTGGGCACGAATTTTCTCAACGGATTTGCCCAGGCCACGGGCTTCGGTTTCCAGCCGCTGGCCAACGTCGAGCGCGTCGAGGTCATCCGCGGGCCGGCCGCCATTCTCTACGGCGCCGGCGCGTATGGCGCGACCTACAACCGTGTCACCAAGCGGCCCAGAGAGCAACCGTTCACCAACGTGCGCTCCATTTACACCGACACCTCGCTTTTCCGGGCCGAGCTTGACACCGGCTCGCTGGTGCCGCTCCTGAACAGCCGTAGGTTCCTGTGGCGCGTCAACGCTGTCCATGAAAAAGGCGAGACTTGGTTTCATACAAAAAAGAAAGAGCTGGTCTTCGCCCCGTCCCTGAGCTGGCAGCCCTCAAATCGCTTAAAACTGATTCTGGAGTATTTTTATAACCGGCGGCAAAGCCAGGCGTTGTATGAAACGCCCGTCCTTGGCTGCAATCCCGACGGCATCACCACGCTCGACGGCGTTTTCCATTCCTACGGAAACCGCCGACTGAACTGGGTGGAGGAGGACGACTTCCGCCGGCAGACGCGCCAGTTCGCCACCTATGACCTGCGAATCGGCATTTTGCGAAACCTGCATTTCCGCTCCCAGCTCCAATGGGAGACCAAGCGGCACATCGCCCCGGAGTCATTTGTGGTCTCGGCCGGGCTGGTGCTGCTGCGTGACGCCGCGCTGATGCCCCGCTACTGGCGCGAATACCACGAGGATGGCGACGGACTGCGAACCCGCAACGAACTGGTCTGGCAGGGGAAAACATGGTTTCTCAAGCACCGCATGCTCGCCGGTTTCGGCTGGATCGAGCAGGAAACCACGCGGCGCATCAACCAGACCCCGCGGAACGACGGCGGCCTCACCGACGACGCCCTCGCCGGCGACGGCAAATTGCCCGACAGCACGTGGAGCGCGGCCGGCGGCGTCGGCTCCTATCATGAGTATCCCGATGTCACGCTGGCTGATTTTCTGGCCAACCCGACGCTGGCCGGGTTCAACCGGAACAATATCATGCCGGCCAACCTGTTTGACCGGGCGATGGAGCCGCCGCTCTCCCTCTCCGGCGCCATCACAACTTACGCCGCCACCGACTCCTGGAACCGGGACCGCAGCACCGACTGGTATGCGAACGACATCATCTCCTTCGCGCGGGACCGCGTGTTTCTCACCGGCGGCATCCGGTATTCCGAGGTGGAGCGATTGCAAAAAAATTTTCTTTCCGGGGCGTTTCCCAACCGGGTGTATAATCCGAATCCAACGCCTCTCCTGCAAACGGCCCGCGCGACCGTCTACAGTTTCGGCGCCGTGCTGCATTTGGACAAGGCCAGAACCTTCACCTTATACGGAAACATGAACAACTCGTTCACCCCGACTTATAACATCCAGCCGGACCATACGATGCTGAAGGCGGAAACCGGACGGCAAAA